>JAKOQZ010000223.1 GCA_029778105.1 Pseudomonadota bacterium
ACAGGCGCAGGCGCCCAGCCTCAAGATCAACCGCGAGGCGCTGCAGGCGATCTCGGAAGCCATGAAGGCGATGGAGAGCGTGCTGCCCCTGAGCCCGCCCAGCGCCGACGGCCTCTTCCGCATGAAGGGCGTCGTCGAGGAGACGCAGGGCGGCGAAGCCGACATCGAGGCTCGCGACGCCGCGCTGCTGGCGTCGCTGGACGAGGCGCTGAAGGCGCTCGCCAAGGCGCGGGCGGAAGAGGGTGCGCGGATCGGCGCGTTGCTGACGGCGCAGCTTGACCGGATCGCCGCACTGGCGACCGAGGCGCGTAATCTCGCGAGCCTGGCGCCGGAGGCGGTGAAGCAGCGTCTGGCCGATCAGGTGGCGAAGCTGGTGGAGGCCTCTAGCGCGCTGAACCCGGAGCGGCTGCACCAGGAAGCGGCGCTGCTGGCGGCCAAGGCCGATGTGACCGAGGAGCTGGACCGGCTGGACGCGCATGTGGCGCAGGCGCGCGATCTGCTGGCGGACAAGGAGCCGGCGGGGCGGCGGCTGGATTTCCTGTGCCAGGAGTTCACCCGCGAGGCGAACACGCTGTGCTCCAAGTCGTTCGATATCCAGTTGACGCGCCTCGGGCTAGACCTCAAAGCGGTGATCGAGCAGTTCCGCGAACAGGTCCAGAATGTCGAGTAGCGCACGGGGGCGCGCATCATGCTGACCATCCAGCGCAAACCGATGATGATCGCGTTCGCCGCGCCCAGCGGGGCGGGCAAGACCTCGATCACGCGCCGCCTGATGACGATCGACCCGAACCTGCGCCTCTCGGTGTCATGGACCACGCGCAAGATGCGCCCCGGCGAGATCGACGGGCAGGACTATGTCTTCGTCACCCAGGATGCCTTCGACGCCAAGGCCCGGGCGGGCGGCTTCATCGAATATGCCGGTGTCTTCGAGAAATCCTACGGCTCGCCGCGCGATTACGTCGACGAGGCGATGGCCGAAGGCCACGACGTGATGTTCGACATCGACTGGCAGGGCGTGCGGCAGCTTAAGGCGGCCTATCCCGAGGCCGTCACGGTCTTCATCCTGCCGCCGACCAAGGCGCAGCTGTCGGAGCGTTTGCTGCGCCGCGGCCAGGACGACGCGGAAACCGTCGCCAAGCGCATGGCGCAGGCCAATGGCGAGATGAGTCACTGGAACGAGTTCGACTATGTGATCGTCAACGACTTCCTGGAGCGCTCGCTGCAGGACGTGCATGCGATCATCATCGCCGAGCGGCTGAAACGGGCGCGCCAGCCCGCGCTGGAAGGCTTCGTCGCCGGGCTGATGGCGGAGTAGGCGGCCCCCGCACCTGTTAACGAGTCGCAGGGCATCCCATAGACGCCGGGCCTATACTGGCGGCGAAAGGGAGGCCGCCGTGATGCTGTCGTTCGTTCTCGCGCTCGCCGCCGTTGTTCCGTTGCAGGATGCCGTAAAGGGCGAGATCGCCGCAGTCGGCGCCGACCCGTCGTGGAAGCTTCAGATCGGCGCCGACACGCTGACGCTGACCGAGTCGATCGACGACGACGAAAAGATCGAGGATTTCAAACTGGTCTCCAGCGGCGCATCGGGCGCCGAGGCCTATGTCTGGCAGGCCGGCGCGCTGACGCTGACGATCTCCGCGGCCGCCTGTTCCGACGGAACGACGGCCTACCCCTATACGAGCGCGGTGAAGATCGCGGGCAAGACGCCGCGCACGCTGAAAGGATGCGCCTATCGGCCGTGGGGCCAGGACGTGCTGACGGCGTTGCCGGTGATCGACGTGTGCCTCAAGGGCGAGGACAGCGGCACGGCAGTTCTGTATGCCGCCGCGGCGGCGCCGGATGCCGGGCTGGTGCTCTTCGGAACGGACAGCGAGGACGGCGGTTTCAAGGCGTGCGAGGTCGCCGGCGGCAAAGCGAGCGTCACGCATATGCCGTTCACGGACGCGCCACCCGGCGCGTCGGCGGAAATCTTTATCCGCGGCCCGGGCGAGAACCCCGGGGGCGAGTGCTACGAAGCCCCCGAGGTGAAGGATGCCGGCGGCAAGGTCGTCGGCTGGTGGCTCGACCCCGAAGGGTGCTGAGCCGTCAGAGCGCCGGGTCGAGAACCACGCGGCCGACGATCGTGCCCTTGCGCAGATCGTCCAGCGTGGCGGTCGCCTCGCTGAGCTTGCGGCGCGTGACCGGGATCGGGTCGATCTTGCCGGCGCGCACCAGCTCCATCATCGCCACCGTCTCGCCGAGCGATCCGACATACGATCCGCCGATCGAGATGGCGCGCATGGGCAGCATCGGGATGGGCATCGAGAACGCGCCGCCGAACAGGCCGACCACGATCACCTTGCCGCCCTTGCGGACGGAGCCCTGCGCAAAGGCGAAGCTGGGCTCGGAGCCGACGAAGTCGATGGCCGCATAGGCGCCGCCGGTTTCGCCGAGCAGTTTCTTCAGTGCGCCGTCCTCGCGGCTGTTGACCACCTTGGTCGCGCCGGCCTTCAGCGCCGCATCCAGCTTGGACTGGTCGACATCGACGCCGATGATGGTGGTGTCGAACATGGCGCGCGCGAACTGCAGCCCCATCATGCCGACGCCGCCGAGGCCGACGATGACGATGGGGTCAGACTTGGTCACCTTGCCCAGCTTCTTCATCGCGCTGAACGCGGTGAGGCCCGAGCACATATAGGCGGCGGCGAGGGCCGGGTCGGCATTGCCGAAATCGAGCAGATATTTGGGGTGCGGCACGATGACGTGGCTGGCATAGCCGCCGTCTTTCTGGATGCCGAGATTGGCGGGCTTGTTGCAGAGATGCTCTTCGTCGCGGGCGCAGGCGGGGCAGGCGCCGCAGCCGATCCAGGGATAGGCGACGCGGCGGTCGCCGACCTTCACGCCCGTGGCGTCCGGTCCGGCGGCCACGACCCTGCCGCCGATCTCGTGGCCCAGCGTAAAGGGCAGCTTGCGGCCGGCGCGCACGTCGAGCTTGTTGTCGCCGCCCATGCCGAAATAGCCGTCATGCAGGTGCACGTCGGAATGGCAGACGCCGCATTCGGTGATCTCGAGCAGAACCTCGGTGCCCTGCGGCTGCGGCGTCGGCGTGTCGAGGCGCTGAAGCGGCTCGCCATAGGCGGTGATGGCTTCGCAGAACATGAGGCTCCTCCAGGTGGCGTGATTTTTTGTCAGCGCCTAGATGCGGGAGCCCGCGCGCGCCGTCAATGGCGGGCGTCGAACGCCCGGGCCAGGGCGAGGAAGCCGGGCACCGGCACCTGCTCGGCGCGCAGCGTCGGCTCGATCCCGGCGGCGTCCAGCAGCGGCAGGGGATCGACGCCCAGTGTCTTGAGGCTGGCCCGCAGCATCTTGCGGCGCTGTCCGAACGCGGCCTGCGTCACGGCCTCCAGGGCGGCCAGCGGCGCGGGTTCGGGATCGGGGATCACGTCCAGCCGCACCACCGCCGAGACGATGCTGGGCGGCGGCACGAAGGCGCTGGGATGGACGTCGAAGAGGATGCGGGCGCGGGTGCGCCACTGGGCCAGCACCGAGAGGCGGCCATAGGTCTTGCCGCCGACCGGGGCGACGATGCGCTCGGCCACTTCGCGCTGGAACATCAGCGTCAGGCTGTCGAACCAGGATGGCCATGACGGCGCGGTCAGCCATTTGATGAGCAGCGCCGTGCCGACATTGTAGGGCAGGTTGGCGGCGACGCTGACCGGCGCGGTGAGGCCGTGCCGGGCAAACAGGGCCGGCTCGTCTGGGGCCAGAGCGTCGGCCAGTTCGACCGCCAGCCGGCCGCCGCTGGCGGCGTCGATGCCGGCGAGGGCAGGCAGGAAGCGCTCGTCGCGCTCGATCGCGAGGACGCGGCGCGCGCCTTCGGCCAGCAGGCCGCGGGTGAGGCCGCCGGGGCCAGGGCCGATCTCCAGCACGTCGCGGCCCTCCAGCGGGCCGGCTTCGCGGGCGATGCGGCGGGTGAGGTTGAGATCGAGCAGGAAGTTCTGGCCGAGCGACTTTTTCGCCCACAGATCCATGCTCTCGATCACCGCGCGCAGCGGCGGTAGGGCGTCGATGCTCATATGGACCGGCGGGCTGCGAGTTCGGCGGCCAGTTCAATGGCGGCGATCAGGCTGGCGGGGTTGGCGACGCCCTTGCCGGCGATGTCGAAGGCCGTGCCGTGATCGGGCGAGGTGCGGACGATCGGCAGGCCCAGCGTGACGTTGACGCCCCGGTCGAAGTCGATGGTCTTCAGGGGGATCAGCGCCTGGTCGTGATACATGCACAGCGCCGCGTCATAACGGGCCCGGGCGGCCACGTGAAACATCGTGTCGGCGGGGTGGGGGCCGGTCACCGCCAGACCCTCGGCCTGCAGCCGCGCGATGGCCGGGCGGATGATGGCGTCTTCCTCGTGCCCCATGGCGCCGCCTTCGCCGGCATGGGGATTGAGGCCAGCAAGCGCCAGACGCGGCGCGGCGATGCCGAAATCGCGCTGCAGCGCGGCCGCAGTGATCCGGGCGGTCTCCACGATCAGATCCGCGGTCAGAAGCCTGGGCACGCGCGCCAGCGGCTCGTGCACCGTCACCGGCACCACCCGCAGCCCGGGAACGGCCAGCATCATGACGGCGCGGGGCGCGCCGGTCAGATGGCCCAGAAACTCGGTGTGGCCGGGAAAACCGAAGCCGGCGTCGATCAGCACCTTTTTGGCGATCGGATTGGTCACGAGCGCGCTGCAGGCCCCGGAGCGCACCAGATCCACGCCGCGCTCGATCGAGCGGATGATGGCCGGCGCGTGGACGCTGTCCGGGCGTCCGGGAATGGCGGCGGCGAGGGCCGCGCGCTCGGCGAGGAAACGGATCGGGATGCGCCCTTCCAGCGCCGCCATGGCGGCGGCGGCGATCTCGGGCCCGATCCCGGCCGGATCGCCCATCGTGAGAGCGATCGGGCGCGGGTCGCTCATGGTCAGTTCGAGGCGGTGTCGAGGACGCTGGTGTCGCGGATCTCGATCGAAGCGTCACGGCGCAGGTCGCGCATGTAGCGGCGCGCCATCACCGAAAGCTCCTGATTGAACATCCGGTTCTCGATCTCTTCGCGCGACGGCATCACGAAGGCGCGGGTGGCGACGAATTCCTCGCGCAGCTTGTCGCCGCAGACGACGAGCATGTTCATCAGGTTCTGCTCGCCTTCCTTGCTGAAGAAGGGCTGCGACACGTCGCTGGGGTTGAGGCCCTGGACGATGCTGCGGATTTCGGGCGCCAGATCCTTGATCGGCAGGACCGGCAGATCGACCAGGGCGATGCCGCGAATGGGCTTGAGGAAGTCTTCAAGGCCCTGGCAGCCCTTGATCGCCTGACGCAGCTGCATCGCCGAAGCCATGTAGGCGCGCTCCTGATCGGCATTCATCTTGGGCGGTACGCCCATGACGATGCGCTTGAGCTTGACCGAGCCCGACGGCACGCCGGCCGGACGGCCCGGCGGGGCAGGCGGCTTTTCGTCGGCGGAACCCGCGGGGCGCATCTTGTCGCGCAAGGCGATCAGATACCAGCCGTTCTGCGTGCGGATCGGCGGCGAGACGGTCTGCACGCGCATGCGCTGCATCTCGGTCCACACTTCGCGCGGCACGTCCTCATCCTGCACCCAGCCCAGGTCGCCGCCGCGGGCGCCCGTGGCGGATTCCGAGAATTGCTGGGCCAGCTGCTGGAAGTTCGTGCCGGTCTGAAGCTGCTGGAAGATCTGTTCGATGGTGCGGCGGGCGCGGCCTTCGTCCTGCGGTCCGTCGACGGAGATGAAGATCTCGGAGGCGAGGAATTGCGGCTTGCTGGCGCCGGCCTGGATGCGGGCCATTTCGGCGTCGACATCGGCGTCGGTGATCTTCACGCGCGGGGCGAGCGCGCCCTCCACGATCTGCGACCAGGCCACTTCGGCGCGGATCTGCACCCGCAGGGTCGCCGGGTCGATGCCGTTCGCCGCGAGCGATTTCAGGATGCTGTCGCGGCTCGTGTTGTTCTGCTGGGCGATGCGGTCGAGCGCGTCGTCGACGTCCTTTTCGGAAATCTTCAGCTTGACCCGCTCGGCTTCCTTGAGCTGCAGGATTTCGTCGATCAGCGTACGCAGCACGCTCTCGCGCATGCGCTGCTGCGCCGCGGCGTTCTGGGCGCCGCCTGTGGTGGAGAGCACCATGCGGACGCGCTGGTCGAGATCGTAGGTCGAAATGATGACGCCGTTCACCACGGCGGCGGCGCGCTGGACGCTGTCGGCGGAAACGGGGTGAACCAGCGACAGCGTCAGGGCTGCGGCAGCGAGCTTGAGCAACGATTTCATGGCGTTACGCTTATTCCGTCCCGTTCGGAGGCCGCGCTGATGCGACCGTCCACTTGCAGTTGCCGCCCTTGCCCCGCGCGCGGCGGAGAATACAGGCTTCCCCCCGCCGTTCAACGGCGGTTTTCACCATAAAGCCGCCCCATTTCGCGGCCCTGCACGGGCCTGAGTCGGCCGGCCGGCGGCTCAGAAGCCTCCGAATCCCGTGGCCTCGCGGTTCTCGTTCCCCAGATAGGGATCGCGCCGGTAGAGCGGCACGGCGGTCGCCGTGTCATCGCCCAGCGCCTTGAGCCGCACCGAAAGGATGAAGGTCGTCGCCGGTTCGGCGTCGCGGTCGCGGGTGAAGCGGCGGCGGAACCCGAACTCGAAATACGAGCACTCGTCCTCATAGGCGACGCCGAACCGGCTCTCGATCATCTGCGAGCCTTCCAGATCGCGGCGGATGCCGCCGATCGCGCTCCAGTACTCCGAGACATAGACCCGGCTGAGCACGTTCACCTCCTCGCGGGGCCCAAGCCCGGTGAGGGAGGGATCGCTCTCCAGCTTCAGATAGGAGGCGTCGATCTCGTACCAGGAGCCGGTGCCCTGGATGTAGACCTCGTTGCGGCGCACCGAGAAATCGTCCTTGTCGAGCCGCAGGCGGTTCACGATGGTCAGGCCCTGCCAGGGCGTGACCGAGATGCGGCTCACATAATCGGACTGCGTCTCGCCCAGACCCGTCGAACCCTGGAAGGCCGGGTCGTCGTCGAGCCGCGACTGGAAACCGGCCAGCACTTCCAGCGACCCGCCGCCGGGGAAGAATTCGGCATAGCGCAGACCGATATTGGCGCGCGGGCCGCTTTCGATCAGGTCGAGCCCGGTGAACTTTACGGGGTTGAAGAGATTGGTGTCGTCGAACTCGAGGCTGAGGCTGTCCTCGTTGGGAATGCCCTCCGGGCCGTTGCCATAGGGCGCGGCGATCACCTGGACGATCGGTTCGATGATCTGGGTGTAGCCGCTGTCGGTCTGGCGCACGAACGGCCAGCGCATTTCGGCGCCGAGATAGCCGCTGGCGCGCGCCAGCACGTCGTTGTCGTCGAGGCCGGGATTGAGCACCGGATCGGCATCGGTCACCCGGTACACGTCGCCGCGCAGATGCGCGAAGAACGTCAGCGCCATGCCGTTCTCGAGAATTTCCGGCCGAGTCCAGGTGAGACCGGCCGACAGGCGCTGGGTGTCGAGCCCGGCGGAGCGCTGAAGCGACAGCACGCTGCCGTCGAAGGCGACTTCGCCGCCCCAGAACGCCTTGTCGAGCACGTAGTGAAGCTCGGCTTCGGGCAGCACCAGCGGCGTGAGGCCGGGATCGTCGCTCGCGCGCAGACCCTGGAAGGCATAGGCGGATACCGAGCCGTAAGAGCGTCCGTCGCGCCAGTCGAGATAGGCGCGGCTGGTCAGCCGGTCGGCATTGGAGATCTCGTAGCGCTCCAGATAGGTGTCGTTCGACACCCGCTCCAGATCGAAGCCCCAGCCGATCTTGTCGGTCAGCTTGAAGCGGCCGCGGCCGAAAATATGGCTGTAGGCGGTCTGCTGGCCGGTCGGCAGGCCGAGCGAATCGTAGGCGTCGTCATAGGTGAAGCTGCCCGACAGCCAGTATTCGCCGTCATCGAGCTTCTGCCGCCAGTTGAGCTTGATGACCGGGAAGACCTCGGTCGCCACCATCGCCGAGACGGTCAGGTCGTAGCTGGGGTCCAGCGCGAAGTGGTAGGGGATCTCGACGAAATAGCCCAGATCGCTCGACTGGCCGGCGGTCGGCGCGAGGAAGCCGGACTGGTTCTTGACCGTGAAATCGGCATGCGAAAAGACCGGCACGGCGGCGATCGGCACGCCGAAGAACTCGAATGACGCGTCCTCGTAGGAGATGCGTTTTTCCGACTGGTCCCAGACCACGCGGACGGCCTTGATCTGCCACAGCGGCTCGGACTGTCCCTTGTCGACGCAGATGTCGCACGGGCTGAAGACGGCCCGCTCCAGCACGGTCCGGTCGCCCTTTTCGCGTGTGCCGCGGGCGGCGACGAGCCGGGTGTGCTTGTCGAGCAGCAGCCCGATATTCTCGATCACGCCTTCCTTCAGATCGCCGGTCAGTTCGACGCTGTCGGCCGAAAGGGTGGAGCCGTCGGCTTCGCGCACCACAACGCCGCCGGAGGCCGTCACCACGCCCGTCGTCTGGTCATAGGCGACGGCAGCGGCCGTCAGGACCCGGCTGTCGGAGGAAATCTCGACATTGCCTTCCAGGCGAACGGTTTTCCCGTCGGTGTCGTAGATCAGGCGGTCGGCCTGGAACAGCACCGGCGCCTTCTCGTCGAACTCCAGCTTGCGGTCCGCCGCCACGGCAGGGTGCGCGACAGCCGCGACAAGCGCCGCCGCCGAAGCCGCTGCCAGCAACCAGGCTTTCAAACTACGCACTCCTAACCGTCCTCCAGATACAGCAGAGCGGTCACCCCGGTCAGAATGCAAGCCAGAGTCGGCGCCGCTGCGGCGATTAGCGGCGGGACGAGACCGGAAAGCCCCAGCGCCTCGGTGAAATCGCTGAGGAAAAAGAACAGGAAGCCGACCCCGGCCGCCGTCGCCAGCAACCGTCCGGTTCCCCCGAACCGCATGGGCCTGAGGGCGAAGGCCGCCGCGATGACCACCATGGCGCCCAGCGCCAGCGGCAGCGCGATCAGCGAATAGAAGTGCATCTTGTGCCGGACGGCGGTGAACCCGGCATCCTCGGCGGTCTGGATGAAGCGCGGCAGATCCCAGAAGTCGATCGTGTCGGGCGAGGTGAAGCTGTCCTTCACCTCGTCGGCCGTCAGCGTGGTCGCGAGGTCGTAGGTGTCGTGATGGACCGAAGCCTCGCCGGGTTTGGATTCGTAGACATCGCTCATCCGCCAGTAGCCGTCGTCGAGCGCGGCCGAGCGGGCGTCGAGCCGGCGGGCGAACCTGTCCTGGCCCTCGTAGATGAAGACGATGACGTCCTCCAGCTGCATATCGGCGCTGGACGCCCTGAGCGCATGGATCACGGCCTGTTCGTCGCCATCGGCCTGTCGCAGCCAGACGCCCGTGGGGAACACGGCGAGGATCGAGGCGCGGCCGCGCAGATAGCGCGATTCCAGCTGCTCGAACTGGCTGGCCGCATTGGCCGCCACGGGATTGACCACCGTGGTCGAGATGATCCCGGCCAGGATCGCCACGGCGATCGGCGGCATGATGAACTGCCAGGCCGAAACGCCGGAGGCGCGGATCGCCTCAAGCTCGTGAAAGCGGGCGAGGCGGGCGAACATCCAGATCGCGCCGAACAGGGCGATGAACGGCAGCAGCTTGTTCATCGTCAGCGGCAGCTTGAACACCGCCATCGCCAGGGCGATGCCGAACGTCATCTCTTCCTTGCCGGACGAGCGGTTGAGCAGTTCGGCGAGATTGATGATGAAGACGAACGCCGCAAGCGCGCCCATCACCGTCCCGCACGAGATAAGGAAACGCCAGGTCAGATAGCGGGTGAGGACGAAGGGCGTCATGCCGACGCCTCCTGCGGCGGTTCGCGCAACGGCTTGCGCCGGCTCCAGCCGGAGAGCCACAGCGCCGCGCCGGCGATGCCCAGCAGCGGCACCAGATAGAGCAGCGGCCACAGATCGTTGTTGCCCCCGACCGCGCCGCGCACGCCAAGACCCACCATGCGGATCGTCAGCGCTATCAGCGCCGCCAGTCCGATGCGCCAGGCGATGGAGGTGCGGGCCGATCCGGCCGCCAGAATGGCCGCCGCCGGGATCAGCACGAAGATGAAGCTGTAGAGCGGCGAGGACAGGCGCTCGTGCGCATCCGCGATATAGGAGCGGACCTTTTTCTCGTCGAGATTGGCGGCATCGGGCGGATTGAGCAGCTCGGGCAGATAGCGCTCCTGCGTGCCGCGCTGGTCGGCGCGCTCGCCTTTCTGGAACGGCGCGAGGTCGATCACGTAGCGGTCGAATGTCAGCGTCGCGATGCGCCCCGGCCCTTCGATGCGCTGCACGTTGCCGTTGACCAGCAGGAAGCGCGGCCCGGCGTCGCTGTCCACGATCTCGCCGGCCTCGGCCATATAGGTCGTCGCCGTGGCCGGATCGCGGTTGTCGTGGACCAGGATGCCGCGCGCGCTGCCGCCACCGGTGCGCTCGCGGACATAGACGGTGAGTCCGTCGGAGGGCGTCGTGAACTGGCCCTCGCGCAGGATGTTGGTGATGAGGTCGCCCCGGATTTCGAACATCCGGTCTTTCAGCGTCCGCTGGCCGAGCGGCATCAGGTAGAGATTGACCGCCAGGTGGAGCAGGGCGACCAGCAGCGCCAGCACCATCAGCGGCGCGGCGACGGTGAAGCGCGAGCGCCCTGCGGCGGCGACCACCACCAGCTCGGAATCCGTCTGCAGCCGGAAGAGGGCGTAGAAGGTCGCGAACAGCAGCGCCGCCGGCAGCACGAAGATCATCAGGCTGGGGAGCATCAGCACGATCAGATAGAGAAAAATGCCGGCCGACTGGCCCTGATCGACGATGACGTTCACATAGCGCAGCGACTGGGACAGCCAGACGATGGCCGTCAGCGCCGCCGTGAAGAACACGAAGGGCCGGAACGCCTCGTCGAAGATATAGCGGGCCAGCCGCATTCCTTAAGGCGTCCTTACGGCCTCACGCTTTGGAGAGCGGCGGAAAGCCGCTTCCGCGCGGGCGCGGTTTGCTTTAGCTCATACGGCCAACCGGCCGGGATTTCGGCTCCCGGTCTATCCATGCGCGCGGCGTCCCGCAATCGCCTTGGGAGAGGGCGGCCCGGCCGAGAGCCTGTTCAAGGATTGGATCGTATGATGGAAGTTCGTTTTAGCGCGTTCGGCCCCGCCAAATCCGGCGTTCTGGTGGTTGGGGCGACCGATGGCGGCAAGCTGACGGCCCAGGCGAAGACCGCCGACAAGGCCGCCAAGGGCGAAATCTCCGAGGCCGCCAAGCGCGGCCGGTTCACCGGCGCCAAGGGCCAGATCGTCGAGATCGCCGGCGCCAAGGGCGGCCCCTATGCGCTGGTGGGCCTGGGCAAAACGACCGAGTTCGACGCGCTGGCGGCCGAGGCCGTCGGCGGCGCGCTGGTCGCCAAATATCTGCTGACCGGCGAGACCCGTCTGACCGTCGCGCTGGACATCTCGGAAGAGCACGCCGTCCACGTCGCCATGGCGGCGGCGCTGCGCGCCTATCGCTTCGACAAATACCGCACCAAGCTGAAGCCGGCGCAGAAGCCCTCGCTGAAGACGCTGGACGTGCAGGTCGCCGATCCGGCCGCCGCCAGGAAACTGTGGAAGGACGCCAGCGCCCTGATCGAAGGCGTGTTCTTCACCCGCGATCTGGTGACCGAACCGGCCAACATCCTCTACCCGCAGACCTTCGCCGACCGCTGCCAGGAACTCAGCGACCACGGCGTCGAGGTCGAAGTGCTGGGCGAGCCCGAGATGAAGAAGCTCGGCATGGGCTCGCTGCTGGGCGTCGGCCAGGGCAGCGCCAAGGAATCCAAGCTGGTCGTCATGCGCTGGAACGGCGGCAAGGACGGCGACGCCCCCATCGCGCTGGTCGGCAAGGGCGTCACCTTCGACACGGGCGGCATCTCGCTGAAGCCCGGCGACGGCATGTGGGACATGAAGTGGGACATGGGCGGCGCCGGCGCGGTCGCGGGCGCGATGAAGGCGCTGGCCCTGCGCAAGGCCAAGGCCAACGTGGTCGGCGTGCTCGGCCTCGTCGAGAACATGCCCGACGCCGACGCGCAACGGCCGGGCGACATCGTCACCTCGATGTCGGGCCAGACCATCGAGGTCTGGAACACCGACGCCGAAGGCCGCCTCGTGCTGGCCGACGCGCTCTGGTACACGCAGGACCGCTTCAAGCCGCGCTACATGGTCAACCTCGCCACCCTGACCGGCGCGATCATGATCTCGCTGGGTCTCGACCATGCGGGCCTTTTCTCCAACGACGACGATCTCGCCGCCGCGCTCGACAAGGCCGGCAAGGCGGTGGCCGAGCCGCTGTGGCGCATGCCGCTGGTCGAGTCGCTGGATCGTGCGCTCGATTCCACCTGCGCCGACATGAAGAACATCACCGGCAACCGCTATGGCGGCTCGATCGTCGGCGCGATGTTCCTCCAGCGCTTCGTCAACGGCACCAAGTGGGCGCATCTCGACATCGCCGGCGTCGCCTGGAGCGCCAAGGCGCGCGCGGTTCACCCCGAAGGCGCCAGCGGCTTCGGCGTGCGCCTGCTCGACAGCTTCGTGCGCGACGTCGCGGAGTAGGCGGCGGGCCGGAGGGCGGCGATGGTCTACGCGAAAAAGGGACGCGGCAACGCCGTTCCAGAGACGGTCACCGTCGATGGCGAGACGATGGTCTGGCGGGCGCTCAGCGAGCCCCGCTGGACGACCGACGGCTATGTCGGCCTGCGCATCTCGGTGCAGGTCTTCGACGAGGGGCTCGCGCGCCGCGAGTTGATCATCGAATTCCCGTACACCCACAGCCAGAACGGCCGGCCCAAAAGCTGGCCGCACCGCCCGCGGGAGTTTCGCATCCTGCTGGAAGGGGCGATCCGTCAGGCGATGGAGCTGGGCTGGGACCCCAACTCGCGCGGCCGGCCGTTCAACATGGTCGCCGACGAAGACCCTGACGATCCGGCGCTGCCCCAGGGCTTTAAGTGACAGAGGTCTGGTTCTACCACCTGCAGCGCGAGACGCTGGAGAACGCCCTGCCGCCGCTGTTGCAGAAGACGCTGGAGCGCGGCTGGCGTGCGGTGGTCAGGGCGGGCGGGCAAGAGCGGGTGGACGCGCTGGATGCGCATCTGTGGACCTTCCGCGCCGATGCCGTTCTGCCGCATGGACGCGCTGCCGATGGCTTCGCGGCCCGCCAGCCGATCTATCTGACGGCCGGCGCGGAGATGCCGAACGGTCCACATGCGCTGTTCCTGGTGGATGGCGCGGCGCCGGCCGACTGGAAGGCGCCCGATCTCACCTTGCTGGACCGCATCGTGCTCATTTTCGACGGGCGCGACGAAAGCGCGCTCGCCGAGGCGCGCCGCCAGTGGACCGCTGCAAAGGCGGCGGGCCACCCCGCGACCTACTGGAAGCAGTCGGACGCGGGCCGCTGGGAAAAGCAGGCCTAGCCGCAGTCAGGCCGCCGCGCGCCGCCGCCCCCCAAGCACGATCTTCATGTCGCCGCGTGCGGCGTAGCTGAGGATCAGCAGATAGCTCATCAGCAGCGGCCCGCCGCCGAACAGCCCCAGCACGCCCAGCGCGATGCCCGCCGGCGTGAAATGGTTTCGCCAGGCCATCCAGAGGCCCGACAGCGTCAGCAGGGTGGTGAAGTCCGCATTGAACTGGCCGGCCCATCCCATCGCGGCGATGTCGCCGAAAAACTGCGGGAAGAGGTTGAGGCCATGACGCGCCACGACCACGGCGGTGTAGGCCGCCAGCGCAGCCGTCAGAATGGCGAGCAGAATACGAAACGCGGTCATGGCGGCCTCCCGGGTGCTGATCTTTCCGGCAGGGAACGGCATGGGCGGACACTCCGCAATAACCAGCCAGGTAAAGGCCTGGCGGCGGGGCCGTCGCCACCGGAGTCCCCCTCGAAAAATGTGAGAATCATTCGCATTGTCATTCGCGCGACGACTCGTTAGAACTGCGCCGCATTCGCAATCGCAACTAAGGCGGCGTGTCCGTCCGGTTCTTCTATGGGGGCTATCTGATGAGTCAGTCGTTTGGCGTGCGCGCGCGCGCCAGGTCGCGCGTTTCGGCCATTGCGGTCGCCGGTCTTGCAGGCCTGGCCGTATCGTCCGTCGCTCTGGCTCAGGACGCTGCCGGCAACGACAAAAAGGAAAAAGACGCAGCGGCCGCTTCCGCCAGCGAGACCGTCACCGTCAAAGGCGAGCGCAAGGGACTTGAATCGCCCAAATACACCGCGCCGCTGCTCGATACGCCCCAGACCATCACCGTCATCGACAATCGCACCATACGCGCCCAGAACCTGCTGACGCTGCGCGAAATTCTTTCTACGGCGCCGGGCATCACCTTCGGCGCGGGTGAGGGCGGCGGCGGCTATGGCGACTCGATCAACCTGCGCGGCTATTCCGCCAACAACGACATCACCGTCGACGGCGTCCGCGACAGCGCGCAGTACAGCCGCACCGACCCGTTCAACCTGGAGCAGCTTGAGCTCATCAACGGCGCGAATTCCGTTTATGGCGGCGCGGGCTCTCTGGGCGGTTCGATCAATATCGTCAGCAAGACGCCGCGCGGGCGCAACCAGACCGTCGTCACCGGCGCAGTCGGCACCGACGCGTATTACCGCGGCACGGTGGATGCCGATTATCTCGTCGCCCACGGCATCGCCGTGCGTCTCAATCTGATGGGCCACGAAAACGACGTGCCCGGCCGCGACGTCGAACGCTACACCCGCTGGGGCTTCGCGCCGTCGATCGTGTTCGGGCTCAACTCCGATACGCAGCTGACCCTGGCCTATCTGCACCAGGAAGACGACAACATCCCGCAATACGGCGTGCCGTATTTCGACAACCAGTTCGTCAGCTACGGCGTGCTGCCCGGCGTGAAGCGCAGCAATTACTACGGATACTCCAACGTCGACACGCAGGAGAT
>JAKOQZ010000224.1 GCA_029778105.1 Pseudomonadota bacterium
GCTGGGCGAGAGCGGCAAGATGCCGACTATCGTCGTGAAAGTCGGCGACAGCGTGAAAGTCGTATTGGAATATCTCACCGAACATCCCGAAGTCGCCGCGCTGGTGCTCGGCGCGGCCGGCGAAGGCAACCCGGGCCCGCTGGTGACGCACTTCACCGCCGCCGCCGGATCGCTGCCCTGCCCTGTGTTCGTGGTGCCCGGCGGGCTCAGCCAGGAAGATCTCGAACGGCTGAGTTAAGTTTCGTCGTTGCGAGCGCTAAGGACGGTTAGCGCTTACGCCGTCCCTGATGGCGGATATTCCCCGGCCTGCCGCGCCGCCCGACCATGTGCTGCCCCTTCTTCCTGAGCGGGAGCGGCTTGCCGCGCGGCTCGATGGCCGATCCCACGCCGTCGACGGGTTCGAACTTGAGCGCCCCCGTCAGCGGATTGGCTTCCGCCAGCCGCAGTTGCAGCCGGTCGCCGATGGCATAAGTCGTGCCGCTGCTTTCCCCCACCAGTTGGCGCGCCGCCTCGTCATAGTAGAACCGTTCCGCGCCGAGCACGGAGACCGGCACCAGCCCATCGCCGCCCAGCCCGACGATGGTGGCGAACAGGCCGAAGCGCTGGACGCCGGTGACGCGGGTTTCGAACGTTTCCCCGATGTGCCCGGCGAGCCAGGCCGCGACGTAGCGGTCGATAGTCTCCCGCTCCGCCTCCATCGCGCGGCGTTCGGCGGCGCTGATCGCTTCGCTGACTCGGGCGAGATCGGCCCGGTCGCGGTCGGACAACCCGGAATCCGGCGGCAGGTCGCCGTGCGGCTTGGGCTGTTCCAGCCCGAACGCATCGACCAGCGCGCGATGCACCAGCAGATCGGCATAGCGGCGGATCGGCGAGGTGAAATGGGCGTAGGAGCCGAGCGCGAGGCCGAAATGCCCGGCGTTGCGCGGGCCGTAGTAGGCTTGCGTCTGGCTGCGCAGCACCGCCTCCATGATCAGGGCCTTCTCGCTTTCGTCGGCGACGTCCTTGATCATGCGGTTGAACAGGCCCGGGGTGATGACCTGGCCCAGCGCCAGCTTGCGCTCGAAAGTTTCGAGATAGTCCCGCAGCGCGACCAGCTTCTCGCGGCTCGGCGGCTCGTGAATGCGATAGACCACCGGGGAGGCCTTGCTTTCCAGCGCCTTGGCCGCCGCGACATTGGCCGCGATCATGAAATCCTCGACCACGCGGTGCGCATCGAGCCGTTCGCGCAGGGCGATGGAGGCGATCTTGCCCTGATCGTCC
>JAKOQZ010000225.1 GCA_029778105.1 Pseudomonadota bacterium
AGGTGGTTCTCGCAGAAGTCCTCCAGCGACTTGCCGTAGTCGGTCTGCTGGAAGCCGATCTTGCGCAGCACCTGGAAGATCGCCCCGTCGATATGCTCGTCGTCCAGGTTGTCGTTGACGCTGATGAGCCGGCCTGAGAAGGCGTAGGCCTCCATCCGGTCGACCACCTCGTTCAGCGAATAGAGGAAGGTCAGCAGGAACTGGGCGGCGGCGGCCACCGACTTGGAGACGTCGCAGATGCAGATGATCGACGGCTTGTCGATCTTCTCGGTCTTCCAGACGATCTCGAACGGCATGCCGCCATAGGGCATGGACTTCCGCAGGGTGCGGCGCACGTCCATGTGGCCCTTGCGGGCGCGGTTGCGGCGGCGCGAATAGCGGTCGGCCAGGCGCTTGGCCATCTTCTTGACCAGGGCCTGCATCATCGCCTGATCGACCGGGTCGATGCCGCCCTCGGCGTTCAGCGCCTTTCGCGCCAGCATCTCCTCGCGGAGCATCTTGCCCGAGCCGGCCGCGTAGAGCTCGTGCTGGCGCTCGACATAGCGCTGGGCTTCCTCGGTCAGCCGGCGCTTGCCCGCCTCCAGGCGGTCGGCCGCCTCGCCGCCTTCGCCGTTGCGCCGGGCGCCCGCGATGATCGCCTCGATCTCGGCGAGGCCCATCTCCTCCAGCAGCCGCCGCGTCAGGCGAGAGCGCTGGGTGGTCAGCCGGATCTGCGAGACCTGGGCGCGCTGGGCGGCTTCCTCCATCGCCTGGACCAGACCCGGCGCGTCGCCCTCCAGCAGCATGCGGGCGAGGTCGGAAGCTTCGGCCCCCTCCGGCAGCCCGTCCATCGGATCGTCCTGACCCTCCGGCGGGGGCTCGAAGGCGGGTTTGTCGCGTGAGAAGAAGGTCTCGAAGATCGAGTCGAACCGCACGACCTCGTCCGCGCTCTTGGCCAGGGTCGCGCAGAGCGCGTCCTTGAACAGTTCGCGGTCGGCGAATCCCACCGTCTCCACGGTGCGGTGCGCGTCGATGGCCTCGGCGGGCGAGACCTTCACGTCCGCGGCGCGGAGCGCGCGGAAGAAGTCCTCCAGGGCGCCCTGCATGGGATCAGGCCGCCGGGCGGCGCAGCAGTTCGCTGATCTGCGGTTCGACCGCGGCGATGTCCGGCTCGAACTTCAGCAGCA
>JAKOQZ010000226.1 GCA_029778105.1 Pseudomonadota bacterium
ACGTCACCGACATCGTGCGGGCCGAAGGCGGCGGGACGCTGCCCTTCGGCGAAATCCCCGAGGCGACGGCATTGATCCAGCGCGTCCAGGAGGCCGACGCTCTGAAGGAGCGGCTGGCGGTGGAAGCCGAAGAGTTCCGCCGCCTGTTCCAGCAGGCGCCGAGCATGATCGCCGTGCTGTCGGGCGCCGACCATATGATCACCTTCGCGAACGACGCCCTGATGGCCTTTGTCGGGCCGCGCCAGCTGGTCGGGCACAAGCTGCGGGACTGTCTGCCCGATCTCGCCGGACAGAGCTTCATGGAGTGGCTGGATCACGTTTACCGCACCGGCACGCCGGTGTCGGGCAACGGCGTGCCGCTGCGCCTGGAGCGTCCCGACGAAGCGCCGGTGAGCCATTATGTCGACTTCGCCTTCCACCCGATTTTCGCGGATGGCGGCGGCGTCAAGGGCGTGTTCCTGCAGAGCATGGACCGCACAAGGGACGTCGAGGCGGACCATCGCCAGCGCGTGTTGCTGGACGAGTTGAACCACCGGGTGAAAAATACGCTCGCGACGGTGCAGTCGATCGCCAAGCAGACCTTGAAGAGCAGTCAGAGCCCCGCGGCGGCCCAGGCGTCGTTCGAGGCCCGGATCATGGCGCTGAGCCATGCGCACGACCTGCTGAGCCGGTCGAGCTGGACCGGCGCCGATTTGCGGACGATCCTGACCCGCGAGCTGCGTCCCTATGGCATCGACCGGGCCCAGTTGAACGGCGACCCGGTGCGGCTGGCCCCGCGCGCCGCGGTGGCGCTGGGCATGGTGGCGCACGAGCTGGCGACCAATGCCGCCAAGTTCGGCGCGCTGTCGAACGATGCCGGACACATCAGCGCCAACTGGCGGCTGAGCCGGGGGCCTGAAGGCGACACGCTGGACCTAGAATGGCGCGAGGCCGGCGGGCCGACGGTCGAGCCGCCCGGCAAGCGCGGCTTCGGCTCGCGCCTGATCGCGATGAGCATGGAAGGAGAGCTGGGCGGCAAGACCGACTTGCGCTTCGACCCGGAAGGCCTGAAATGCAAGATCTCTATCCCGTACGAAGAAGGTTCGCGTCATGAGCACGCCTGACTCCGCGCTCTCCGGCCTCAAGGTCTTCGTCGTGGAAGACGAGGCGATCATCGCCATGATGCTGGAGGACATGCTGACCGATCTGGGGTGCAGCGTGATCGGGCCGTGCACCGGCCTGAAGCAGGCGCATGAAATGCTGGCCGGATCGGAAACGCCGGGCGCGGCGATCCTGGACGTGAATGTCGGCGGCGAGCAGGTCTATCCCGTGGCGACGGCGCTGGCCGAGCGCGGCGTGCCGCTGGTCTTCGCCACCGGATACGGGTCGGTCGGGCTGGCGGAAAGCTGGCGCGGCCGCGTGACGGTGCAGAAGCCCTACACCCAGGACGACATCGTCCGGGCGCTGGGCGCGGCGATCTCGGCCTAGACCGCCGCTTCCTCCACGATGCGGCCCATGCGGCCGGCGTTGAAATCGACGATGGCCTGCTGGATTTCGGCGCGTGTGTTCATCACGAACGGGCCGTAAGCGGCGATCGGCTCGTCGATCGGCTCGCCGGTCAGGACAAGCAGGCGCGCATCCGCCGTGGCGGTCAGTTCGAGACCCGCGCCCTGACGCTCGAAGATGATGAAGTCGCCGGCCTTCGCGCTCTCGCGCCCGATACCGAGCGCGCCGCGCAGGACCAGCACCGCGGCCGTCCAGCCGCCGGGCGCATCCACCACTGTGGCGTGGCCGGCCTTGAGGCTGACATCCAGCACGTTCATGGGGCTGAAGGTCAGCGCCGGACCTCTGGCCTCCCCTTGCGCGCCCGCGATGACGCGAATGGAGCCGCCGGGGATTTCGAGGCGCGGGATCGCGGCGTCGGTGATGGTCTGATAGCGCGGCGCGGCCATCTTGTGCTTCGCCGCGAGATTGACCCAGAGCTGGACCATCTCGAATTCGCCGCCTTGCCTCGCGAAATCGGCGCCGTGATATTCCTGATGCACGACGCCGGAGGCCGCCGTCATCCACTGCACATCGCCGGGGCCGATGCGCCCGCCGCCGCCGGCGCTGTCCTTATGTTCGACCTCGCCGTCATAGACGATGGTCACCGTTTCAAAGCCGCGATGAGGATGCGCGCCGACGCCGCGCCGTTCGTTGGTGGGCGCGAATTTATGAGGGCCGCCGTAATCCATCAGCAGGAACGGCGAGAGATGCGAGGCGAGATCGTTGTAGGAAAAGATCGAGCGCACGGGGAAGCCGTCGCCCACCCAGTGGGACGCGTGGTCGCGCTTGATGTAAGCGGGCGTCTTCATTCAGGCGGCAATCCCAGCGCGCTGCGGAAGGAGGGCGCGAGCAGGTCCTGCGTCTCCGCGTGCTTTTTCATATAGGCGGCGAAGAACGGGCAGATGGGCGTGACCTTCAGCCCGTTTTCGCGCGCATGGGCGAGACCGGCGCGGATGAGCGCGCTGCCGATGCCGCGGCCTTCAAGCTCCTGCGGCACTTCGGTATGGGTGAAGACGATGCCGCCGCGGATGAGGTTGTATTCGGCGATGGCGAGATGGCCTTCGACGACGGCCTCGAAGCGGTGCTTTTCGGGATTGTTGGTGACGGCGACATCGGCCATGGCGGCATCCTCATCTTTGGCTTGCCGCCAAGATGGGACGCCGGGGCCGGTTCGTAAAGGCGGGCACAGGTTTGTGCCCGCCTTGCGCGGCCTAACTCACCATTTCCTCGCGGATCGTCCGGCGCGCCAGCCAGAACAGCAGGAATGCGCTGGCGCCGAAGATGTAGAAGGTGATGAGCGACCAGCGCAGGCCGTCGCCGACGCTCATGCCCATCACGTTCCTGAAGAAGTCGGAGATGATACCGATGCCCAGCGGCCCCAGCCCAAGGCCGACGAGATTGATGATGAAAAGGATGATGGCGGCGGCCGTCGCCCGCGTTTCCGGCCGGACCAGGCCCTGCACGGTGGCGTAGACCGGCCCGTACCATAGCGTGTTGAGGATGGTCGGGACCGCCAGAAGAACCATCGCGCCGAAAAAGGACGGGATCATCAACCCGCCGATATAGAACGGGATCGACAGCAACGTCGCGATGGCGGGCATCGCGACGTTGAACCGCAGATCGCGCGCCCCGAAGCGATCGGACAGCCAGCCGCCCAGCATCACGCCGACCACGCCTGCGACGCCGCCGATGATGCCGAGCGGCAGCGTGACCGGGTTGATGTCCTTGATCGAGCCGTCGGGTCGCAGCGCGATGCCGGGGTTCAGCT
>JAKOQZ010000227.1 GCA_029778105.1 Pseudomonadota bacterium
AGTCGAGAAGCGGTCGCCGACGAACTTGCCCTGCAGGCCAACGGTAAAGCCACCGAAGACATACTGGATGCGGCCGCTAACGGTCCAATCCGGGGTTTCGACAAGCTTCTTGCCCTTGGTCCGCAAAGTCGTCGTCGCGGTAAGGATCAGATCATCCTGCAGTTCGCTGTCGATGTAGGACACCGAGCCGTAAAGCGTCAGGCCGTCCATCGGCGTATACGCCGCTTCGAAGTCCCAGCCCTGCAGATCGACGTCGCCGACGTTACGGTCCACGAAGAAGCCAAGTTCATCGTCGAACGTGTTGACGATGCGGTCGAAATACTTCGTACGCCAGACCGAGGTCGAGATCGTCAGATCCTGGCCCTGATAGCGATAGCCAAGATCGAACGACTGCGTGGTCTCTGGGTTCGCGCGGCTGAACACGATGCCGCCGGCGACCGTCGAACGGTTCACCTGATAAAGGCTGTCCGTGCGCGGCGCCGACAGGCCTTCAGCATAGCTCGCAAAGAAGATGTGATTCTCCGCGAATTCATAGCTGACGCCCAGATTCGGCAGCCAGTCGTCATACTTCAAAGTGGCCGAATAGGGCTGGATGTACTGCGTCGAAGACCCGGCGAACGTCACGTTGCCGGTCACGGGGTTGGTCGTGGCGATCGGCTGCGTCGTGCAGAGCACGTTGGACGAGCCGTTCTGCGAGTAGCAATACTGATTCAGCTCGCGCTCGAAATAGGGCGCGCGGACGCCGACGGCGATCTTCAGGCGGTCTTCGTAGAAGCTGCCGTTATAGCTGAGCGAGAACTGGTTCAGCTTGGCGATCGACTTGCGGTCGCGGCTGCGAAGGATCGAGCCGTCAGCACCATAAATCTTGGGGCCCTTCATGCCGGCGAACACGTTAAGCGGATTGCCGCTGAGATCGACCGCACCCATCTCGCCCGTCTGCCGGTGCAGACCGTAGTCCACAGTGTAAGCCGCGCGGATGGTCTGGTTTTCATCCAGATCATAGATCAGCGAGGCGGTCATGCCATAGCGATAGGTCTTGGTATTGCTCGGCTGATAAAGGCGGACGGTGTCCAGAAGATCGCCGTCGCCGTTCAGGTCGCGGCCGGGACCGGCGAACACGCCTCCCGACTGGCCACGCAGACGACCATCGGTTTCCGAGATCGTGGTCGTGCCGCCGCCGTTCGCGAGCGTGTACTGGAAGCTCGGATCGACCGTCAGGCGCAGCGAGTCGGTCAGCTTGAAGCTCGACTGAATGCGAACGTTGCCGGTGTTCGACGGGTTGATGCGCAGCCCGTAATAGTTGGTGCAGCTCGCGGTGTTCGCCGGGTTGTCATTGGCCGACAGATAGGCGCCGCCACCCGTACCAAACGTCGTCGCGTTGTCGTTGTCGGCAACGCCGTTCGTCGGCGCATCGAGCGTGCAGACCGGCAGGTTATCGTAGTCGTAGCCGTAGAACCCGATCTCGGCCAGCGTGAGGTTGCGGTACTGGTTGTTGCGGTTCTCGTTGTAGTGGCCGGCGATCGAGATGAAGTTACCGTCGCCACCCAGGTCCTGATAGAATTTCAGGTTGGCCTGCTTTTTCTCGAGCTGACCGGGACCCTTGAACTTGTCGTACTTCTGGTACGAACCCGCCGCCCAGGCGGTCGTGCCCCACGGGCCGAACGCGCCGGTGTCGGCGCTGAGGAAAAGGCGCGAGTAGTCGAAGCTGCCATAGGAACCGGTCACACGCATGCCGAACTCTTCGTCCGGGCGGCGCGAGCCGATATTGATCGTGCCGCCGGTCGCCGAGGCGGTCGGGCTGTCGACGTCCGTCGTGCCGAGGTTGACGGTGGCGCGCTGGATGAGTTCGCCGTCGATCTGCTGGTTGTAGTAGCTGGCGTAGTTGCCGGTGTCGTTGAGCGGAATTCCGTCCTGCGTCAGCGAGATGCGGTTGCCGTCAAAGCCGCGCATGCGGATGTTGCCGCCGCTCGAACCGTAGGGGTCCGAGTTCACAAAATTCACGCCCGGAAGAAGATTGATCACCTGGCCGATCGTCTGGCCGGCAGCCTGCGTCTTGACGTATTCCTGCGATACCGCCGAACGGGCCTTGGGGATTTTTTCTTTCCCGAGCAAGCCGCCCTTCGGTTTGACGGACCCCTTGACGATGACGGTTTCTTCAACCGTGTCCGTACCTGTCGACTGCGCCATCGCCGGCGCGATCATCGCGAAAGCCAGAACGGGCAGCGCGATGCCGCCCAGCAATCCATGCAACTTCATAAAAGCCCCCAACCGTTGGAACGGGTTCGCTGTCAGGTGATCTGTGACTGCGACCGCATGGCACCCCATTGCCTGCTGGGCTTAACGCTTATGTGACAGTTCAGCGAAACTGAACCGCTAAGGCTGTGGATAATTCCATATGCGCGGGGGTGTGTCTTTTGCGCCGCAACATGGCGGAGCGCCGCCCAAGACTCTGACGCATAATGCGAATTTCCCGGCGCAGGAAAGCCCGCCCGGGCTTTGGGCGGGCCCAAAACGGCGCGTCCGGCACCGGGCGGAGCACTGCCGGTTTCGGGCGAAAACGTCGCTCGGGAGGCCTCATTTGGCCTCAGGGCCGGGCCGCCCGGGCGAATCGCGCGAAATCTCGAGCGCGCCATGGAACCCGCGTGCCGCGCCGGCGTTCTTATCCCCGAACGCACACGGGAGACGAAACCATGAAGAGCGCGCTTCTCTGGCTGGTCGGCATACCGATCCCGCTGATCATCATCGCCAATCTCGCCGGCTGGCTTTAGTTCCCCCCTGCCCTGGCCGGCAGATCGGAGATCCGGAAGCCCCCCGCCCCGCGATCTCCACCCAAGAAAAGCCGCTTCCCTCCCCGGGAGCGGCTTTTCTCTTTTTTGCGTCACGCGATGTGGTGACCCCTGCCGGACTTGAACCGGCACGCCTTGCGGCAGCGGATTTTAAGTCCGATGCGTCTACCAATTCCGCCAAGGGGTCGCGCCCCGCATGGGCGATGAAACCCCGGGGCGCGTCAAGCGTGGCGAGCGGTGCGTGGGCGCGTCAGACCGCGTTGCGGGCGCGCACTTCGCGATCGAGCGCGGGCGTGCGTATGCGCCCGGTCCGGGCGTACTGGGCCTTGAGCTGATGCTCGCGCGTCTCCAGCCGCTCGTTCATGGCGTCCAGATCCAGCTTCAGCTTTTTGGCTTCCTGGAACATCTCGTCGTCTTCCTCGTCGATGTGATGGACCAGCATTTCGCCCAGCACGCCAAGACGCGTGCCGTAGAGCGGATCGGCGATGTCCATCGCTTCGATCTGGGCGGAGAGGAAGCGCTGGATGTCATGTTCCACCAGCCCTTCCTTCACCTCGTCGGCCAGGCCGCGCGACTTCACGGCGGGGTAGAACAGCTCCTCCTCCAGCGCGATGTGCGAGGCCAGCAGCTTGTGCAGCTCCACCGCGATGTCGCGCTTGGCGCCGGGCGTCTTGGCGGCGTTGATGCGGTCGACCAGCTTGCGGAATTTATGGTGTTCGCGCTTGAGGTGCGCGATCGCTTCCGGGTCGTTCTTGTGGACCCTGTGGTGGCCCTGGGCATTGCGGGCGGCATAATGCGACATGAGGAAAGGCCCCGACGTGTTGCGTCCACCTTCAACGCAGCGCCGGCATGCCGGGTTCCCCATGCGGCCCGCCCGGAACGCAGCCCAAAACGAAAGCGGCGGCCCCTGGGCCGCCGCTTCCGCATCCCCCGCTAGTGTCGGGAGAAAATCAGACCTTGCCCTGCCAGATCGGCCAGCAATTGGTTTTGCCGCCGGCCTTCAGCTGCTCATAGAGCTTGAGCTGGGCTTCTTCGGCGGTCGCGCCGTCCGACGTCGCGGTCTCACCCGCAGCGCCGCCCGTGCACCAGACGTAGAACTGATGGGTGCCGGCGGTGAAATACACCTCGCGCGACGAGTCGAGGGCCGACGCGCCAGCGCCGCCAAGGACCATCGCGGCGACGATCGCGGCGCCCGAAAGCATCTTCTTCATGTGCGTCACTCCTGTTTTCTCCCAAAGGCCGTGTGGCTAGACCGCCTTGAACGGCGGCTCGTTGTATTGCGCTTTCGTCCGCCCGGTTCGGACACCCGTTCTGTTTCAACGAGCGCCCCCCGCGGCGATACCCCGCGCATGAGTCTCTCGAAAGCGAGCGAAATCCAGCAGATTTCCGGGGCGCTTACAAGGGCTTGAGAGCCGTTCCGTATTTCGCAGCCGCGAGATCAGGCCGGATTTTCGTCGAACGGGTCGCCCCCGATGCCGGAAAGCATCACCCGCACCGCCTCGGCCGCCTCGTCCAGCCGCCCGCGGTCTTCGGCGCGGAAGACCAGGCTGGCCCCATAGCGCCCCTCGCGCATGAAGGGATACGAGCCGATGGCGACGTCGGGAAAGCGTGTCTGCACCTCGCCCAGCGCGGTGCCGAACCTGCCTTCGGGCAGATAGACGCCGATCGCGCGGCTCAGCACCGGCCTGCCGCCCTCAAGCAGCGGCAGCGCCCCTTCCAGCATCACGTGCATCACGCGGGGAATCCCCGCCATGACGAACACGTTCTCCACCCGAAAGCCCGGCGCCTTGGAGACCGGGTTGGGAATGAGGCTCGCCCCCACAGGCGTGCGCGCCATGCGCTTGCGCGCCTCGGTGAATTCGCCGGGCGGATAGGTCGCCTCCATCATGGCGTAGGCGTCGGGGTGATAGTCGCAAGCAACGCCGAACGCCGCGGCGATCGAATCGGCCGTGATGTCGTCATGGGTCGGCCCGATGCCGCCGGTCGTGAAGACATAGGCGTAACGGGCGCGCAGCGCGTTCACCGCAGCCACGATCTCGGCCTCGATATCGGGCACCACGCGGGCCTCGCGCACCTGCACGCCCACCTCGTTCAGCTTTTTGGAGATATAGGCCAGGTTCGCATCCTGGGTGCGCCCCGACAGAATCTCGTCGCCGATCAGCAGGATGGCGGCGGTATGGGGCTGGCGCTCGGTCATGGGCCGGGATCTGCTGTTTTATTGCGGGCTGCCCGGGACTATATGTCGGGAAAGGACGAATTGAAGATGGCCTATCTCGACGCAGCCGAGGCGCCGCTCCGCGCCACCAACGCCGTGAAGCTGCACGGCCCCGAAGGCTTCGCCGGCATGCGCAAGGCCGGCGGGCTCGCCGCCGCGTGCCTCGATATGCTGGTGCCTCACGTGAAACCGGGCGTCACGACGAACCGGCTGGACCAGCTGGCCCTGGAATTCGGCAAGGCGCATGGCGCCTTTCCGGCGACGATCTTCTATCGCGGCTATTCCCGCTCGCTGTGCACCTCGCTCAATCATGTCGTCTGCCACGGCATTCCCAACGACAAGCCGCTGAAGGATGGCGACATCCTGAACATCGACGTGACGCTGCTGGTCGACGGCTGGCACGGCGACACCAGCCGCATGTTCTGCGTGGGCAAGCCCAGCCGCCTGGCCGAGCGTCTGGTCGACGTCACCTACGAATCGCTGATGCGCGGCATCGCGGAAGTGAAGCCGGGCGCGACGCTGGGCGATATCGGCGCGGCGATCCAGGAACACGCCGAAGCCAACCGCTTCTCGGTCGTGCGCGATTTCTGCGGCCACGGGCTCGGGCGCATTTTCCACGACGCCCCCAATATCGTGCACTACGGCAAGCGCGGTCAGGGGCTCGCGCTGCGCCCCGGCATGTTCTTCACCATCGAGCCGATGATCAACGCCGGCGACTGGCGGGTGAAGCTGCTCTCCGACGGCTGGACGGCCGTGACCCGCGACAAGTCGCTGTCGGCGCAGTTCGAGCACGCGATCGGCGTCACCGAGACGGGCTGCGAGATCTTCACCAAATCGCCGGCCGGGCTCGACAAGCCGCCTTATGGCGTCTGACGAGACGCCGCCGAAAGCCGCTTCGCCGCATGCCGGCCATCGCGAACGCCTGCGCGTGCGCTTCCTGAAAGCCGGCTCCGACGCGCTCGCCGATCACGAGCTGATCGAGCTGCTGCTGTTCGGGGCCATTCCCCGCGTCGACACCAAGCCCATCGCCAAGCGGCTGATCGAGACCTTCGGTTCATATGAGGAAGCGCTGGCCGCCCCGGCCGAGCGGCTGCGCGCCGTGCCCGGCGTCTCCGACGCCGCCGTCGCGCTGATCAAGACGGTCGAAGCCGCCGCCGTGCGTCTGGCGAAGAAACAGGTCCACAAGAAGCCGCTGATCTCGTCGTGGAGCGCCCTGCTCGACTACTGCAAGGCCAATATCGCCCGCGCCCCCGTCGAACAGTTCCGCGTCCTGCTGCTCGACCGCAAGAACCGCCTGATCGACGACGCCCTGATGGCCGAGGGCACCATCGACCACACCCCCGTGTATCCGCGCGAGATCGTGAAACGCGCGCTCGAGACGGGCGCCTCGTCGATCATCCTGGTCCACAACCACCCCAGCGGCGATCCCACCCCCAGCCGCGCCGATATCGACATGACCAAAGCCATCGCCGCCGCGGCGAAGCCGCTCGGGGTGACGGTGCACGACCACCTCGTCATCGGCCGCGCCGGCCATGCCAGTTTTCGCGAGCTCGGGCTGCTCTAGGGGCGGCCGCTCACTTGACGGCGCAATCGTTCTGGAGCCCGTTGCGGGCGACGGAAAAAGGCGCGGGCCGCGTTCAGGCACTGCGCCATCGGGAGATGACATGGCAGTTTCACGCGCCGCGCTTGCAGCCCTCGCCCTCACCCTGGCCGCCTGCGGCCATCGCGGCCCCGGCGGCCCGCACGGTCCCGGCGGCCCTTCGCCGATGGTCAGCGAGACGGCCGATGCCGTCGACTGCCGCGTCAAACCCTATGCCGCCGCCGACGGCACGATCACCCGCGAGGCGCTCGACAAGGGCCTGCGCGCCGAGTTCGCGGCAGCCGACACCAACGGCGACGGCGTTCTGCAAAAGGCTGAAGTCGCCGCGCTGAATGCGGCGCGCACTGGAGGCTGCGACAGCGAACCCGTGATCGACTGGGACGGCGCCGGCCGCATGAGCTATGCGGCCTTCGCGGCCCGCATCTTCACGCTGTTCGACCGCGTCGACATGGATGGCGACGGCATACTGACGTCCGAGGAATTGCAGAACGCCGGCCGTCCGGCGCGCGGCCCCTCGCGCCCGCCTGCGAACGCCGCCCCCGGCCAGGGCGGCTAGCCGGTCCGCCGCCGCGCTTCGCTGGCGCGGCGCATCTGCTATAACCCGCGCCTTGTGCGACAAGCCGTCTGGAAGGTTACCGATGATCGCTCGCCCCGCCCTGTTCCTCGCCGCAGCGGCCGCATCTCTCGCCGCCTGCGCCGGTCCCAAGCCGCTGACCTACAAGCAGCAGCAGACGGCCTCTTCGGCCAACTGCCTGCTGGGTCCGTTCGTCGTGAACGCCGACGGCTCGCTGACCTGGGACCAGCTTCAGGCCGGCATCGACAAGCAGTTCAAGGCGGCCGATCTCAACGGCGACGGCGTGCTTTCGGGCATGGAGATCACGCACATCAACGATGCCCGCACCGGAACCTGCGACACCTCATCGCTGATCGACTGGAGCGGCACCGGCAAGATCGACCGCGACACCTATGCGGCGCGGTACGAAACCACTTTCGGCTTCGCCGATCGCGAACGCGACGGCACGGTGACGGCGATGGAGATGGCCACGGCGCCGTCGCGGAGCGAAACCAAGCCCGCCAAGCACAAGCCGCAGCCGCAGCAGACCGACCCGACGCAGATGCCGGGCGGCCTGCCGAACGCGTCGGGCGGCGCCTACTAGGCGCCGCCCCGACTGATCAGGTGACGATGCGCACCGGCATTTTGTCGTAGCCCTTCACGAAGCTCGACAGCACGCGGGTGGGTTCGCCCTCGACGACGATGTCCTTGAACTCGCCGCTCGCGAGCCGTGCGAGGATTTCTTCCCACACGATCTTCAGCTGCATCTCGGCCAGGCGGTTGCCGACGCAGCGATGGATGCCGAAGCCGAACGAGAGATGCTGGCGCACGCGCGGACGCTCGATATCGAGCACGTTCGGGTTGGGGATGACGGTTTCGTCGCGGTTGCCCGAGACGTACCACATCACCACTTTCTCGCCTTTGCGGATGGTCTTGCCGCCCATCACGATGTCTTCCAGCGCACGGCGGCGCATATGCGCCAGCGGCGTCTGCCAGCGGATGATCTCGCTGACCGCGTTCTCGACGAGGCCGGGATTGGCCTTCAGCTTCTCGAACTGCTCGGGGAATTTCTTCATCGCATGCAGCCCGCCGGTCATCGAGTTGCGCGTGGTGTCGTTGCCGCCGACGATGAGAAGGATCAGGTTTCCCAGATACTCCATCTTGTCCATGTTCCGGGTCGACTCGCCGTGCGCCAGCATGGTGATGAGGTCGTTGCCCGGCTCGGGCGCGTTGACGCGCTCGTTCCACAGATTGATGAAGTACTCGGCGCATTCCATCAGCTCGGCGCGGCGCGCCTCTTCCGATTCGACGATGCCGGAAGCGAGATCGGCGGTGGCGACATCCGACCAGCGTGTCAGCTTGCGGCGCTCCTCGAAGGGAAAGTCGAACAGCGTCGCCAGCATCTGCGTGGTCAGCTCGATCGAGACGCGGTCCACCCAGTCGAAGGTTTCGTTACGCGGCAGATTGTCGAAAATCTGCTTCACGCGGCTGCGGATCGTGCCCTGCAGCTTGGCCAGATTGTCGGGCGCGACGATGGGGCTGACGACCTTGCGCTGCTGATCGTGCTTGGGCGGGTCCATCGCGATGAACATCGGCAGCTGGAAATCGTCCAGCTGGTCGATGATCGTGATGCCGGTCTCCGACGAGAACACCTTGTGATTGGTGTCCACCGCCATGATGTCGTTGTAGCGGGTGATCGACCAGTACGGGCCGAACTTGCTGTCGGCGCAGTAGTGGATCGGATCTTCCTTGCGCAGCCGCTCGAAATAGGCCCAGTGCGCGTCGTCACGGAACAGCTCGGGCTGCGCCACATCGATCTTGTCGAGCGGGATCGACCACGGATCGCGGGGGTGATCCCAGCTCTTGTCGGTCTTCTCGCGGATTCCCGTGTGGATCGGCGGCTTTTCGACGGCCTGACTCATGACTTCGCTCCCGTTGGGCTTCTTCTGAGGAATGCCTGTTCCATCAGAAGACCCCCAATCGGGAGCGAATTCAAGAAAAATGCGGAGTAGCCCTACGCGATTACGCCGATTTCACGGGGCCGCCGCCCGGCTCAGCAGCCAGGCATAGACCTTGGCCCGGTCCGCGACCGGCCCGGTGCGGCCCGAATTGCCCGAATGGCCGGCCCCCATATTGATGGTGAAGATCAGCGGGTTGGCGTCGGTCTTGGTCGCCCGCAGCTTGGCCACCCACTTGGCCGGTTCGAAATAGCCGACCTGGCTGTCGTTGAGCCCGGTCAGCACGAACAGCGCCGGATAGTTCTTGGCCGCGACATTGTCATAGGGGCTATAGGCCGCCATCCAGTTGTACTGCTCCTGGATGTTCGGGTTGCCCCACTCCTCGTATTCGAACGTCGTCAGCGGGATCGAGTCGTCCAGCATTGTCGTCAGCACGTCGACGAAGGGCACCTGCGCCACCACGCCGTCATACAGCGTGCCGTCGAGGTTGAGCACCGCCCCCATCAACAGGCCGCCGGCCGAGCCGCCCATTGCATAAATCTTCTTCGGGTCGCCATATCCGGCGGCGATCGCGCCCTGCGTGGCCGCGATGAAGTCGGTGAACGAGTTCATCTTGTTGGCCATCCGGCCGCCCTGATACCAGGCGTCGCCCATGTCGCGGCCGCCGCGCACATGCGCGATGGCCAGCACGAAGCCGCGATCCACCAGGCTGATGAAGTTGCGATAGAAGCCGGGCTCGCTCGAGATGCCGTAGGCGCCATAGCCATAGACGAGCAGCGGATTGCCGCCCGGCTTGAACTGGTCCTTGCGCCACAGCAGCGTGACGGGCACCTGCGTGCCGTCCCTGGCCGGCGCCATGATGCGCGCCGCCTCGTAGAGCGCGGGACTATACCAGGTCCAGGCCGGGCTTTTCTTCAGCTCGGTCTTGGCGCCCGTGCCCATGTCGACATCGTAGAGCACCTCGGGCGTCGTCGCGCTGTCGACGCTGACCCGCAGCGCGCTCAGCGCGGCGTCGTGATTGGCGTCGATCGTCGCGACGCTCAGCGGGCCGAAATCCGGCTGGCTGATCGTCGCGCCGGTTGCGCGGTCGACGATGCGGATCGTCTTCACCGCGTCGTGGGTTTCCTCCAGCGCGATATAGCCGTCGAACAGCTCGAAGCCTTCGATATAGCGGCCCTTGGTCTCCGGCACGATCGCCACGGCGGTGGTCAGCGACGGCGCGGCGTCGGGCGTCACCACGATCTTGCGGTCGCCCGCCTGATCGTTGGTGAGGATGTAGAACTTGCCGTCGATGTGATCGGCGGTGGCGCGCACGTTCAGCGAACGCGGCACCAGCAGAACGGGCTTGGGATCGATCGCGGCGGTCGAAACCGCCCAGATCTCGTCGCGCTGCGCATGGCCGACCGTGATGATCGCCAGCTGCTTCGAGCGGCTCTGCGTCACGCCGATCTCGAACGTCGTGTCGTCTTCCTGCAGCAGAACCTGATCGTTCGCCGCCGGGGCGCCCAGCACGTGGCGCTTGGCCTGATAGCCGCGCACCATGCCGTCGACGGCGGTGTAGAGGATCGCCTTGCCGTCGGCGCTCCACACGATGTCGCCCTGGCTGTCCTTGATGCCGGTGGAGTCCACCGCGCCGGTCGCGATGTCGCGCACGAAGATCTCGCAGATCCGGTCGCCCTTGAAATCCACCGCGAACGCCACCTTGCCGCCGTCGGGGCTGACCTCCCAGTTGCGCATGAAATACTGCTCATGCGCCTTGGCGAGCGTGGGCACGTCCAGGATGACCTGCTCCGGCCCTGTGGCCGAGCCCTGGTGGCGCACGATCTGGGGATAGTCCGCGCCTTCCGCATAGCGCGTCTCGTAATAATAGCCGTCCATCGGCCACGGCACGTCCTTGTCGGCGAGGCTCGCGCGCTTCTCCAGCTCGGCGAAAATCTCGTCCTGCAGCGCCGCCTGCGGCTTCAGCGCCGCCTCGGCATAGGCGTTCTCCGCGTCGAGATAGGCGATGACGTCAGGGTTCTCCTTCTCGTTCAGCCAGTAATAGGGATCGGTGCGGGTGGCGCCGAACGGCGCGGTCACCACATGGTCCTTCTTCGCCGCGACCGGCGGCGCGCCCAGCGCGGCGGCCGGGCTCGCCGGGGCCGCCGCAGCCGGCGCCCTGGCGGCCTGGACGCCGTGACGGGGCAGAAGATCGGTGACCGACAACACGCCGCCGCCGGCGAACGCCAGCAGGCTGACCACCACGAACGATCCGTATGTGCCGCGCATGTGCATATCTCCCGTGGCGCGGCGGCAAGGCCGCGCGGTAATCTGAAGGCCGAACGGAGAGTCCTCTATCATGAAGCTCAAAGATTCCAGCCTGCTCAAGTCGCAAGCCTATGTGAACGGCGCCTTTGTGGCGGCCGACACAGGCGCGACTTTCGCCGTCACCAACCCCGCGACCGGCGAGACCATCGCGCGGGTCGCCGATCTCGGCGCGGCCGAAACCGTCCGCGCCATCGAGACCGCACACGCGGCGCTGCCTGCCTGGCAGGGCCTGCTGGCCAAGGAGCGCGCGGGCCTGATGCGAAAATGGTTCGATCTGATGATGGCGAACCAGGAAGACCTCGCCATCATCATGACCGCCGAACAGGGCAAGCCGCTCGCCGAATCGCGCGGCGAGGTCGCCTACGGCGCCAGCTTCATCGAATGGTTCGCGGAAGAGGGAAAGCGCCTCTATGGCGACGTCATCCCCACCTTCGCCCATGGCCGCCGCATCATCACGCTGAAGCAGGGCATCGGCGTCGTCGGCGCAGTGACGCCGTGGAATTTCCCCAACGCCATGATCACCCGCAAGGCGGGTCCTGCGCTCGCCGCCGGCTGCCCCATCGTGCTCAAGCCCGCGCAACTGACGCCGCTCTCGGCGCTGGCCCTTGCAGAGCTGGCCCATCGCGCGGGCATTCCCAAAGGCGTCTTCAACGTCGTCACCTCGAACAAGTCGTCCGAGATCGGCCGCGAGCTGACCTCCCATCCTCTGGTGCGCAAGTTCACCTTCACCGGCTCCACCCCGGTCGGCAAACAGCTGATCGCCCAGTGCGCCACCACGGTGAAGAAGGTCAGCATGGAGCTGGGCGGCAACGCCCCGTTCATCGTCTTCGACGACGCCGATCTCGACGCTGCGGTCGCCGGCGCCATCGCCTCCAAATACCGCAACATGGGTCAGACCTGCGTCTGCGCGAACCGTCTGCTCGTGCAGGACGGCGTCTATGACGCCTTCGCCGAAAAGCTCACCCGGGCGGTCGCGGCGCTCAAAGTCGGCAACGGCCTCGACGACGGCGTCCAGCAGGGCCCGCTGATCGAGGAGAAGGCGGTGAAGAAGGTCGAAGACCTCATCGCCGACGCGCTGAAGAAGGGGGCCCGCATCACCACCGGCGGCGGCCGCCACCCGCTCGGCCACACCTTCTTCACCCCGACCGTCATGACCGAAGTGACGCCCGACATGGAGATTTCATCGGAAGAAATCTTCGGCCCCGTCGCGACGCTCTTCCGCTTCAAAGACGAGGCCGAGGCCATCCGCCTCGCCAACGACACGCCCTATGGCCTCGCGTCGTATTTCTACGCGCGCGACATCGGCCGCGTCTGGCGCGTCGCCGAAGCGCTCGACTACGGCATCGTCGGCATCAACGAGGGCATCATCTCCACCGAAGTCGCCCCCTTCGGCGGCGTCAAGGAAAGCGGCACCGGCCGCGAGGGCTCCAAATACGGCATCGAGGACTATCTCGAGATCAAATACCTCGCGATGGGCGGCATCGGGACGTGAGGCGGGCGGGGGCGATTCCGACCCAGTCGCCGGATCGCCTTATGCCGCATTGCCTTTGGCGCACCGGTCACGTCCCATGACGGCCAGCTTCGCCTCGCCGTCGACAAGGACAGCCATGTACCGCTCAGGACTCGCCGCCGCCCTGCTCTTCACGGGCGCCGCTCTCGCCGCCACCATCGACCCCGGTCAGCCGCCCGGGCTGAT
>JAKOQZ010000228.1 GCA_029778105.1 Pseudomonadota bacterium
AGGTGCTGCCCTATATGCATCTGGATGCGGAAGAGAACCCGGCCATGGGCTGGCGCGCCATCCGCATCAGTCTCGATCGCCCGGCCTTGCTGCGCTACCAGCTGCGCGCGCTGATCGCGGCGGCGGCCGGGCGCACGCTCAACGTCATGTTCCCGATGATCGCCGAGGTCGCCGAATTCGTACGCGCCCGCGCGCTGCTCGACCGCGAGCTGAAGCGGGCGGAGAAGGTGGGGCAGACCCTGCCGGCCAGCGTGCGCGCCGGCACGATGCTGGAAGTGCCCTCGCTCGGGTATTCGCTGCCCGCGCTGCTGGCCGTTGCGGATTTCATCTCGCTCGGCACCAACGATCTGATGCAGTTCTTCTTCGCGTCCGACCGCGGCAATCCGCGGCTCGGCGACCGCTACGATGCGTTGAGCCCCGCGTTTCTGCGCTTCGTCAAATCGGTCATCGACGCCGCCGCCATCGCGGGCAAGCCGGTTGCGGTCTGCGGCGAAATGGCGGGCCGCCCGCTTGAGGCGCTGGCGCTGGTGGGGCTCGGCATCTCAAGCCTCTCGATGCAGCCGCACGGCATCGGTCCGGTGAAACAGGCGATCCGCAGCGCCGATTCCAACAAGCTGGCGGCGTTCCTCAACCAGCGGCTCGACGATCCGGGCCATTCGCTGCGCGCCGCGCTCAAATCGTTCTGCGAGCGCCAGGGCATCAATCTCGCCTAGGCTGGAACTTGCGCTCCAGCGGGCGCATTCTCATCTTCGTGCCGTCGAAGGCGGAAGGAAAATCCATGTCCAAAGTCACCTATCACATCGTCGAACATGACGGCGGCTGGGCCTACAAGTCCGATGGCGTCTTTTCCGAGCCCTTTCCGACCCGGCGCGAGGCCATCGATGCGGCGCACCGCGCGGCGGTGGAGCAGCAGCTTCCCGATCCGAAGTCGGCCAGCATCGAGTGGGAAGACGAAAACGGCGTCTGGCACGCCGAATCCTCGCGCGGCGACGACCGCCCGGTTACGGCGGTGGAGGAATAGTCGTCTTGACTATTTTCCTATAATCCCTCACGGTCTCTCCAACCCCTCTGGTTGAGGAGTGTGGGGGGGGATAGGGGGGAGGGGTGAAAAAAACCGGAAACAACCCCACCCCAAAGCGCGGATTTCCGCGTTTTAACGGCGGTCGCGTTGCATCGCCCTGCCGGGAAGGGTTATGTGGCGCCCGAAATGTGTCCGGGTGGCCTTCAGGGGCCGCCCGTCAGGCGCGCAGGGCGCGCCCCAGCCAGGGTAAGTAACGCATCGTGTCGTCCGAAAACGGCCAGCCCACCGGAAGCCGCCGCCTCAACCTCAGGGAAATCAAGGACGCGCCGGGGGTCTCCGACGAAAGCGTCGGCATGGAGCTGCGCGCGATCCGGCTTCAGCGCGGCGAAAGCATCGCCCAGATCAGCCAGGTGCTGCGCATCCGCAAGGATCTGGTCGAGGCGATTGAGCAGTCGCGGCACGATCAGCTGCCGGGTCAGGCCTATGCGGTCGGTTTCGTGCGGTCCTATGCCGACTATCTGCGGCTCGACACCGCCGACGTCGTGCGCCGCTACAAGGCCGAACTGACGGCGCTGGAGCCGCAGGGGCACTTCGCCATCCCGGTGCCGGAGGAGGAGCAGCGCTTCTCCTTCGTCTCCATCGCCGTCATCCTCCTGTGCCTCGCGGGTGCGGTGGCCGGCGCCTGGTATCTGGCGGTTCAGGCCGGCTGGATCGGCGGCGCCCGCCCGCTCGGCCCCACGGTCGCCGAAACGCCCGCCGACCCCGACGGCACGACGCCCAAGCCGGACACCGACGGCCCCGGCGCCGGTGCGCTGCCCGCCGCCGTGACCACGCCGGCGCCGACGCCCGTGCCGACGCCTGCACCGACGCCCGAGCCCACCCCCGCGCCGCGTCCCGGCGGCATCGTCGCGCCGGCGCCCGGCGAAACGGCGCAGGCCGCCACCGGCCGCGAGATGGGCAAGACCAACGCCGACGCCCGCATCGTCTTCATCGCGCGCCGCGAAACCCGGCTCGAGATTTCCGGACCGGAGGCGCGCCAGCCCTATATCGCGCGCACCCTGGCGGTCGGCGACAGCTATCGCGTGCCGCGCCGGCCCGGTCTCAAGATGCAGGCGAGCGATGCCGGCGCGCTGGATGTGATCCTGGACGGTGAATTCATCGGCCGCGCCGGGGCCGACGGCGCGGCGATCACCGATTTCGCGCTCTCGCCGGAAGCCTATGGCGCCGCGCCGCTGCCCGAGCCGACGCCGCGCCCGACGCCCACGCCCGCCGCCGAGCCCGCGCCGCCGGCCGTTCCGGCCCCGACGGTCGCGCCGACGCCGACGCCTGCCGGCGCAGCGCCGAACGATTGAGGCGGGTCAGCCGATGAGCGCCGTCCGGCCCTATCGCACGATCATCCGCCGCGTCAGCCGCAAGATCCGCGTCGGCAGCGTGGAGGTGGGCGGCGACGCGCCGATCAGCGTGCAGTCGATGACCAACACGCTGACCAGCGACGCCGCGGCGACGATCCGTCAGGTGAAGGCGCTGGAGGACGCGGGCGCGGATATCGTGCGCGTGTCGGTGCCGGACGAGGATTCGACCAGGGCGCTCAAGTCGATCGTGCGGGCGGTGCGCGTGCCGATCGTCGCGGACATCCACTTCCACTATCGCCGCGCGATCGAGGCGGCCGAGGCGGGGGCGGCGTGCCTCAGGATCAATCCCGGCAATATCGGCTCACCTGAACGCGTGCGCGAGGTGGTGAAGGCCGCCAAGGATCACGGCTGTTCGATGCGCATCGGCGTGAACGCCGGCAGCCTTGAGCCCGAGCTGCTTGAGAAATATGGCGAGCCGTGCCCCGAGGCGATGGTTGAAAGCGCGCTGAACCATGCCCGCATCCTGGAAGACAACGACTTCCGCGAGTTCAAGATTTCGGTGAAGGCGTCGGACGTGTTCCTGGCGGTCGCGGCCTATAACGGGCTGGCGGAGGCTTGCGATTATCCGCTGCATCTGGGCGTGACCGAGGCCGGCGGCATGATCCCCGGCACGGTGAAATCGGCCATCGGGATCGGCAATCTGCTGTGGGCCGGGATCGGCGACACCATCCGCGTGTCGCTGTCGGCCGATCCGGTGGAAGAAATCCGGGTCGGGTTCGATATCCTCAAGAGCCTCAATCTGCGCCATCGCGGCGTCAACGTCATCGCGTGCCCCTCATGCGCCCGTCAGGGCTTTGACGTGATCAAGACGGTGGCGATCCTGGAAGACCGGCTGAAGCACATCTCGACGCCGATGAGCCTCTCGATCATCGGCTGCGTGGTGAACGGCCCCGGCGAGGCGACGCAGACCGATATCGGCTTCACGGGCGGCGGCTCGCTGGGCAAGGGCGCCGGGGGCCACGGCATGGTCTATCTCGGCGGCAAGCAGGCCTACAAACTGCCCAACGAGAATCTCGTCGATCACATCGTCGCCCTCTGCGAGCAGAAAGCCGCCGAGATCGAAGCGACGCGCGGCGCGGCCTAGATCATTCCCATGCTGCCGACCGCACAGATCGACCGTATTGCCGCGCGCTTTGA
>JAKOQZ010000005.1 GCA_029778105.1 Pseudomonadota bacterium
AGGCATGCCCGGCACTTCGTCGATCACCGGCAGTCCGTCGTCGCTCTCCCCGAACGCCCCCGTCCATTCGAAAGCCGGCGAGAACGCCGCGTCCGGGATCAGCGCTTTCACCTTCGCCGCGATTCGCGCCGCTTTCGCATCGAGGCTCCGTGCGCGATGGCCCGGCAGATCGATCGGTTCATCCTCGCCCCCGGCCACGATCCGGCCGTCCGGCGTCGTGCGCAGATACAGATACGGTGTGGATGCCTCCCACACCAAAATCCGGTTCAGCCATTTCGGATAGGTCAGCGCGGGCTTCGACGCGACAGCCCAGCTCGATGTGATCTTCACCCCCGTCTTCGGCACGCCCTTCAGCGCCTCGTAGCCGGTGCAGAACACGACATGCCGCGCTTCGACGAAATGCGCGCCTGCATCCAGCACCACGCCATGGCGCGTCGCCATCACGTCACCCACATTCGCCGGCGCATAGATCCGCGCGCCGCGGCCCTGCGCCCGCTTCAGCAATCCCGCCGCCAGCTGCATCGGGTTGGCGATGGCCGACCCTTCGCTCAGGATCGCGCCGGTTCGCTCAATCCCGAATTGCGCGCGCAACGCTGCGCCATCGAGATAGTCGCCAGGCAGGCCGATCCGGCGCCGCGCCGTCGCCTCGTCCTTGAGCGCGCGCGCCCCGAAATCGTTGCCCGCCAGATAGAGCGAGCTGCGCGCCTGCAGGCCGCAGCGCAGTCCCTCATCGCGCACCAGCTTCTGCAGGTCCTGCGTCGCGCGATACGATCTCCGCCAGGCCGCATTTGCCTTCCGCACACCGATCTTGTCGCCGAGCGCCGTCAGCGGCTCGTCGATCTCGAACTGCAGCATCGCCGTGCTCGCCGCCGTCGCGCCGCGCGCCGGCTCCCGCCGCTCCAGCACCACCACGCTTTCGAACCGCCGCGACAGCGCCTCGGCCATGAATGCGCCGCTCACCCCTGCGCCGACGATCGCCGCGTCCGCCCTGATCGACTTGTCCAGTCGCCGCACCGGCACCCCAAAGCCTGCTGCCCGCTCCCAGACAGAGGCCCCGAAGCGCAGCTTCTTCTCGGGCGTGATGCGTTCGTCGGTCATGACTTTCCCTGTCTTCCCACGCAGAAACGCCCACCCGCGTCACGGATGGGCGTTGAATGAAAACGGCGAAGCGGCGCTTCGGTTGCTGAGATCTGCCCCGGGCCTGATAGGGGGCATAGCTCCAAGATAGTGTTCCACCGCGCGGCCGCCAAGGGGGGAATAGGAAAAAAATCAGGAGACCTTGCTCTCTGCTCTTTTTGCGCAGGCTATGGCCTGCGGCTTATCCCGCGCCTGCCGCCGCGTCACCTCGCGTTTACGTCCACGGCAGTATCGCCAAACCCGAGCTGACGTCCTAGAACGCCTGTCACAAACCGGGCCAAGCCCTGCGGAGGAGAGTCTCATGCGTGAAGCCGTCATCGTTTCAACCGCCCGCACGGGCCTTGCGAAGTCCGGCCGCGGCGGCTTCAACGACACCCACGGCGCAGCCATGGGCGGTCACGCCATCAAGCACGCGATCGCGCGCGCGGGCCTCGAGCCGGGCGACGTCGAAGACGTCTATATGGGCTGCGGTGCGCCGGAAGGCGCCACGGGCCAGAATATCGGCCGCCTCGCGGCCATGTGGGCCGGCTGCCCGGTGACCACCTCGGGCGTCACCGTCAACCGCTTCTGCTCCTCGGGCCTGCAGACGGTCGCGATGGCCGCGCAGCAGATCATCACCGACGGCACCGACATCGCCATCGGCGCGGGCGTTGAATCCATCTCGCTCAACCAGATGTCGGGCAAGATGAACCTGCACCGCATCACCGAGGAACAGCTCATGCAGCGCATGCCGGCGCTGTGGATGGCGATGATCGAAACCGCCGAAATCGTCGCCGAGCGTTACGGCATCAGCCGCGACCGCCAGGACGAATTCTCGCTCGAAAGCCAGCGCCGCACCGCCGCCGCGCAGCAGGCCGGCAAATTCGACAACGAGATCGTGCCGATGGAGACCCAGATGGTCGTCGTCGACAAGGAGACCAAGGAGTCGAAGAAGGTCGCCTATACGGTGACGAAGGACGAGTGCAACCGTCCCGACACGACGCTGGAAGGCCTCAAGTCGCTGCCGCCGGTGTTCAAGAACGGCCAGAAGATCAAGGAAGGCAAATACGTCACCGCCGGCAACGCCTCGCAGCTGTCGGATGGCGCCGCTGCCGTCCTGCTGATGGAAGGCAAGGAAGCGGCCCGCCGTAACCTGAAACCCCTCGCCATCTTCCGCGGCTTCTCGGTCGCGGGCTGCGAGCCCGACGAGATGGGCATCGGCCCGGTCTATGCGATCCCGCGCCTGCTCAAGCGCCACGGCCTCAAGGTCGACGACATCGACCTGTGGGAGCTGAACGAAGCCTTCGCCAGCCAGGCGCTCTATTGCGCCGACAAGGTCGGCATCGACCACGCCAAGCTCAACGTCAACGGCGGCTCGATCTCCATCGGCCATCCCTTCGGCATGACCGGCGCCCGCCTCACCGGCCATATCGCGCTGGAAGCCCAGCGTCGCGGCAACTGCAAGTATGGCGTCGTGACGATGTGCATCGGCGGCGGCATGGGTGCGGCCGGCCTCTTCGAGTTCGTCAGCTGAGTTCAGACGTTCTGATCCGCGCCGGGCGGCTCGGCGATCTGGGTGGCTGCATAGCCATCGAGATCGCGGCCGCCCGGCGCTTTTCTGAAGTCGGCATGGACGATCTCGTCGCCCTGACGGCGTCCGAGCCCTATATGGGCGCGCACGGCGCCCGCCATCTGGAAGACGGCGCGGCGCTGTTCGTCGCCGAACGCCAGGGCGGCCTCGCCGGTTACGCGGCGCTCTGGCCGGTCGATCATCTCGCCCATCTTTGCGAAATCGACGTCCACCCCGATCATGGCCGGTCCGGCATCGGCCGCGCCCTGATGCGGGCTTGTGAAGACTGGGCGCACGTGAGCGGCAAGCCCGGCATCAGCCTCACGACATTCATCGATGTGCCCTGGAACGGGCCCTGGTACGCCCGGCTCGGCTATGAGCCTTACGATCCTGCGCTCTGGCCCCCGTCCCACGCAGAGCTATGGGCAGGCCAGCTGGCCAGCGCGCTCGACTGCACGCGCCGCCTCATGATGGTGAAGTGGCTTTAGACGGCTGCCTTCAGTCCGAACATCTCCCGCGCCGGCGCGCCGGTCATGAAGTCGAGATATTGCCGGCTGGACTCGGCCGTCGCCACTTCCAGCATGAAGACGTTCTCCACCCAGAACTCGATCAGGTCGAAGCCCATCGGGCCCGGTGCGCCGCGCCGGCACTTGCGCGCCGTCCATCCTTCGCGCTGCGCAATCGCAAGGATCTCTTCGGCGTCCAGAACCGAGGCGATCAGCAGGTGCGCCGAACTGTGCTGCGGCGTCTCCGGCTGGTCGCGATAGGCGATCTCGTCCGCGCCGGGAATGAAGGCGATGTTGCGCGGGCTCACTTCGATTTCACTGCCGCGCGCATCGCCGGAGAACGCCATCCAGGTTCCCGGAATGGGCGGGAAGGGCACCGTCTGTCCCTTCCACAATTCGGCGATCACGCGCGCCACGCGTTCGGGTTCGTTGGCCGGGATCGAGGCGTGAAAAATCATGACTTGTCTCCTTCGGCGCTCCGTTTGCGCGCCGCATCCAAAAGCATTTCGATCGCCAGAGACGCGGCGTCGCCGGCCTCCTTGCCGCTGAAGCCCCAGTAGTCCTTCATCGTCACCCACGATGCGCCCGAATAGAGAAGCTGGGCCGCCGCTGTGATCGCGGCTGCTTCCTTGCGGGGCAGGCCCTTCACCGCATCGGCCACCGACTTGCGGATGGCGGCCTTGCGGCGGTCGTTCACCTTCAAGCGGAATTCACGCCCCTGCGGGCTCATCCACATGGCCCGCATCAGGTTCTCGTTGTCGTCGAACGCCGCAAACACACGCTTGGGAAACGCGATCAGCTCCGCCTCACTTTCGGGGAACGACCCAATTCCGATGCGCGGGTCCAGCCACGACCACAATTGCTCGATCAGCGCCTCCTTGGTGGGGAAGTGCCGGTACACGGTGCGTTCCTGGATGCCTGCCGCCTTTGCGATCGCCGTGAAGGACAGACCTGCCGGATCGGCGTTCTCGATCAGGCTCACCGCCGCATCCAGTATGCGGCGGCGGGTCTCTTCCTTCTGCGCATCGCGCAGCGGGCTCTGGTATGATGATGTCACTGGCGCTGTATTCATGTCAGTAGTTATGACATCAACAGCCGCGCCTGTCCAGTGACCGGCATCACGCTTTCAGTCAGCGTGCCGGATAGCGCACCAGGAATCGGATGAAGAGCGCCGCAAACACCAGATCGATGATCGCCGGCGCAAAGCCCCAGAACCCGATCGTGCCCTTGATCCAGTAGATCAGCAGCATCAGCACGATCAGCAGCTTGCCCGCGGCACCCATGCCGATGATCCCGCGGTTGCGGTCGAGATCGCGCGAGACGGTGAAATAGCCGATCCCGAACACCACGATCAGGCCGCCTGCGAGGCGCGGCCAGATAAAATCCCCAGCCGGCAGAGGCAGCAGCTTCGGCCCCATCGCCGGGTCCAGCAGCAGCGGCAGTCCGACCGCCAGGTTGAAGATCGCCGCAGCGATGAACACACGCGTCCAGCCTTGCTCGCTCATGATCCCCTCACAGGTCCTTGGTCAGCCAGTATCGCTTGATCTCCGGACGGCCCATCTCCAGCGTGCCGAAGACCTTGTAGCCGAGCTTCTCGTAGAACGGCCGCGCCTGGAAACTGAACGTATCGAGCCACAGATTCTTGGCGCCGTGCTTGCGGGATTCATCCTCCGCAACGGCCATCAGCGTGCGCCCCAGAGACTTGCGGCGCAGCTTCTCATCGACCCACGCCCATTTCAGGAAGGCGCTCTCATAGTAGAGCTCCATGAGAAATCCGCCCCGCAGCGCGCCTTTCGCATCGCGTACGCCGATGACGAACTGCGTGTATTCATAGGGCCCGGCCGCCGCGACGTTGAAATCCCCAAGCCCCTTGCCGATCGCCTTCTTCAGCGGCCCGACCGGACCCGCCTCAATCGCCACCCTGTAGGTGCCGACCTTCACCGGCTTCGACGGCACGATTCTTTTGCGCGGCGCCATCACAGCGGCTCCTTCACCAGCAGGATGCATGTCTTGCGTCCCGCGTCGTAGGTGTAGGTGCCGAACGGCACGTAGCCGAGCTTTGCGTAGAACCCCGGCGCCTGCCAGTCATTGGTATCGAGGATTGCCTTTACCGCGCCGCGCCTTGCGCCTTCGGCCTCCGCCTGCGCCATGAGATCTCGCCCGAGGCCCCGGCCACGCAGCGCGTCGATCACCCACACATGCTCGATGAAGATGACGTCCCAATGCACGATGGCATTGATGCCGCCGACGATGGTTCCGCCCTCGCGCACCGCCAGCGAGAACGGCTGCGGATCGGGGCGCCCCACGGCCCGGCGGTTGAAGCCGATCAGGCCCTCCCTGATCGTGGCGGCCGTATCGTCGGCCGCCACTTCAAGATCGATCCGCAGCGCCATCAGGGCTCGGGCCCGATCTGCACCACCAGTTTTCCGGTGTTTCCGCCGGTGAACAGCTTGTTCAGCACGGTCGGCGCGTTTTCCAGCCCCTGCTCGACGTCCACCCGCCACTTCACCTGGCCCGAGGCGACCCACGGCCCCATCTCGGCCGCGAACTCGGCGATGCGCGGGAAATAGTCGATCACGATGAAGCCTTTGATCAGCGCGCGCTTCATCAGGATATTGCGGAACATATAAGGCCCCGGCACCGGCCCGTCGGCGTTGTAGGTCGAAATCAGCCCGCACAGCGGGATGCGCGCCTCCAGATTGATCAGCGTCAGCACCGCATCCAGAATCTCGCCGCCCACATTCTCGAAATAGACGTCGATCCCCTTGGGGCACTCGCGCTTCAGCGCCTCCAGCACGTTCTCCGTGCGGTAGTTGATGCAGGCGTCGAAGCCCAGATCTTCCACTACCCACCGGCACTTCTCGTCCGACCCCGCAAGGCCGACCACCCGGCATCCCTTGAGCTTGGCGATCTGGCCGGCGATCGAGCCGACCGCCCCGGCCGCCGCCGACACCACCACGGTCTCGCCCGGCTTCGGCTTGCCGATATCCAGAAGGCCGAAATAGGCGGTCATGCCCGTCATCCCCAGCGCGCTCATATAGGCGAGGATCGGCAGGTCCGGCGTCACCATCAGCTTCTGCGCCATCGACGTCACGACATAGTCCTGCCAGCCGAGGTCCAGCGGCTGCACGATATCGCCCGGCTGAAACGCCGGGTTGTTCGACTTTTCGACCACACCGATCGTTCCGCCCCGCATCACGTCGCCGATCTCGACGGGCGGCATGTACTGGTCCATGTCGCTCATCCAGATCCGGTTGGTCGGGTCGAGCGAAAGATAGATGTTGCGCACCAGCATCTGGCCGGGGCCGGGCACCGGCACCGCACTCTCCACAAGCTGCAGATCGCCCTGCCGGATATCGCCCACGGGGCGGTGCATCAGCTTCCACTGGCGGTTTACCGGCATTTCCGTCTCTCCCCGCGGCGATCACGCGTTCGTCAGGACCGCTTCAATCCGCCGCCGCTTTCGCCCACTATATAGGCCGTTTCCGATATCCTATCGCGTGCCCATGTCCCGGTCTTCGCTGCTCATTGCCGCACTCCTCGCGCTCGTCACGCCGGCGATGGCCCAAAGCGTCGTGAAGACCGACAATGTCGAGGCGCGCCTCGTCGCCGAAACCCCGAACGCGGTCCCCGGCGGCACCACCTCGGTCGCACTCCGCCTCGACATCCGCGAGCACTGGCACACCTATTGGTCCTATGCCGGCGACAGCGGCGAGGCGACGACGGTCGACTGGACCCTGCCGGCCGGCGTCACCGCCGGACCGCTGCAATTTCCCTATCCGGACCGCATCGAAGTCCCGCCGCTGGTGAACTTCGGCTACGAGGGCACGGTCCTGCACCTCACCGACATCCAGATCCCGGCCAGCGCCAAACCCGGCGATACGATTCCGATCAAGGCCGACGCCGTCTGGCTGGTGTGCGCAGACGTCTGCATCCCGGAAGAGGGCGTCCTCACGCTCGATCTGCCCGTCGCGGCTGAGGCCGGAACGTCTGATGCGACGACCGCCGCCGAATTCGCCGCCGCCCGGGCCGCGATGCCGACGCCCAGCCCCTGGCCCGCCACCGCCTCGGTCGACGGCAAGACGCTGACCCTCCGGCTCGATGCGCCGCAGCTCGCCGGGGCCGGCCTCGCCAGCGCCGTGCTGTTCCCGCAGTCGGGCGGCTACATCAAGAACGCCGCGCCGCAGAGCGTCGACACCTCCGGCGGCACCCTCGCCATCTCCACCGAAACCGGCCGCCGCTTTGCGACCCCGGAAAAGGCGGCTGAGGTCAAATCCTTCCCGGCCGTCATCGTCGCCACCGGGTCCGACGGCGTCACGCACGCCTTCACGCTCGACGCCCCCGTCACGGCCGGGCCGGCCGCTCCGGCGCAGGGCGGTGAGGGCGCGCTCTCGGTCCCGGTCGCCATCCTCTTCGCCTTTCTCGGCGGCCTCATTCTCAACCTGATGCCCTGCGTCTTCCCGGTGCTTTCGATGAAGGCGCTGGCGCTGGCGAAGAAAGGCGGCGACACGCGCGCGGCCCGCATGGGCGGTCTCGCCTATACCGCCGGCGTGGTCGTCAGCTTCCTCGCCATCGCCGGTCTGCTCATCGCGTTGCGCGCGGGCGGGGAACAGGTCGCCTGGGGCTTCCAGCTTCAAAGCCCCATCGTCGTCGCCGCTCTGGCGCTGCTCTTCTTCGTCATCGGCCTCAACCTGATGGGCGTGTTCGAGGTCGGCGGCCGCATCCAGAATATCGGCTCCGGCCTCGGCAAGGGCGACGGCATCACCGCCTCGTTTCTAACCGGCGTTCTTGCGGCGGTCGTCGCCGCGCCCTGCACCGCGCCCTTCATGGCAGGGGCGGTCGGCGCCGCGATCTCCCAGCCGCCTGCCATTGCGCTGTCGATCTTCGGTGCGCTGGGCCTCGGCATGGCGGCGCCTTATCTCGCGCTCGCCTTCTCGCCGGCCCTTATCCGGCTGATGCCGAAGCCCGGCACCTGGATGGTGCGGCTGAAACAGGTGCTGGCCTTCCCGATGTTCGGCTCGGCCGCCTGGCTGCTTTGGGTGCTCGTCATTCAGGCGGGTCCCAATGTGCTGGCGATGGTGCTCGCGGCGTTCATCCTCGCCGCCTTCGGCCTCTGGCTCTGGGGCCTCGCCCAGCGCGGAGAGGCAGGCCTGAAGACCCGCATCCTCGCCGGTCTCACCGCCGTGCCTGTGCTGGCGGCCGTGGCCATGGCTAAGCCCTCCGCCCCCAGCGGCCTTCTGTCCGAGGCCTACACCCCCGCGCGGCTTGAGGAGCTCCTGAAGGAAGGTAAGCCCGTCTTCGTGAACCTCACCGCAGCCTGGTGCGTCACGTGCCTGGTGAACGAGGAAGTCGCGCTCAGCGGCAAGGATCTCGCCGACACCTTCAAGAAGGGCGGCATCACCTATCTCAAGGGCGACTGGACCAACCGCGACCCCGACATCACGAAGCTGCTGGAACAGCACGGGCGGGCCGGCGTTCCCCTTTACCTCTTCTATGCGTCCGGCAAGTCAGAGCCGGTTGTCCTGCCGCAATTGTTGACCGAGGGCATTGTGATTGCCGCCGTCACCGGGTCTTGAGATGAAGGGAAAGTTTGCCGTGCTGAAGAGCCTGCTGTTCGCTGTTGTCTTCACTGCCACAGCCGCTGCCTCGCCTGTCGTCGGAGAGGCAGCGCCGGCCTTTTCCGGCAAGAACACCAAGGGCCAAACGGTCGAACTGTCCAGTTTCGCCGGCAAGACCGTCGTGCTCGAATGGACCAATAACGGTTGCCCGTATGTGAGGAAGCATTACGGATCGGGGAACATGCAGAAGACGCAAGAGGCGGCCGCCGCCGATGGCGTCGTCTGGCTCACCATCATCTCGTCGGCCGAAGGCAAGCAGGGTTATGTTACCCCTGCTGAGGCCGATGCCCTGACGGCGGAGCGCGGCGCGAAGCCCGCCGACGTCATTCTCGACACGGATCAGACGATCGCCCGCGCCTATGAGGCCAGAACGACGCCGCACATGTTCATCATCGATCCGGCCGGCACGCTGGTCTATGCCGGCGCCATCGACGACACGCCGACTGCAGACCCCAAAGACCTGGCCACGGCGAAAAACCTCGTTCTCGAGGCGCTCGACGATCTGAAGAACGGCCGTCCGGTCGCGACGCCCGAGAGCGAGCCCTATGGCTGCTCGGTGAAGTACTAACGCAGCAGCGACGTGAAAAAGGCGTCCGCATCGTCGAGACAGGGCGCCTTCCACCGCAGCGGCCAGGCGAAGCAGGTCACCACCGTCAGATGGCCTGCGCCCGCATACAGCGTCACGCTGGCCCGTCCGCCGGCCGCATTCATCGCATCGGCGAAATTCCGCGAGTTGTGGTCGCCGACCGTCGTGTCCGCCGTTCCGTGCACCAGCAAGAAGGGCGGGGCGCCCGCCGCGCCCTCGGCCGCCAGCTTGATCGGCCGCGCCCGTTCGATATCCGGCGCGCCTTGGAAGATGGGCTTCGTCGAGGCCGTGTTCAGCGGGTTGAAGCTCAGCGGTCCTGCCAGCGCCAGCACGCCCAGCGCATCGGACGGTTTTAACCCGTAAGGCGCGAGCCACACCGGATCGAGGGCGATCATCGCGACATTATAGGCACCCGCCGAGTGCCCCATCAGGATCACCCGCGCCGGGTCGCCGCCATGTCCGGCAATGTGGGATTTGACCCAGGCGAACGCCCGCGCGGTGTCCTCGACGAAATCCGGATAGGCATGGACCGGCGCCAGACGATAGTCCGGCACCACGACCTGATACCCCCGACCCGCCAGCGCCTGCCCCAGGAAGCGGTAAAGCGCCCGGTTGCCGCTCGTCCATGATCCGCCATAGACGAACATCACCGTCGCCCGGGGCGGCGCGGCTCGCGGCGTGTAAATGTCGAGTTTCTGGCGCTCATCGTCGCCGTAGGCGATGCTAGGGGTGACCGAAAAGCCGGTTTCCCAGATGAGGGCACGCTGAAAGAAGGACATCGACCCCGTGCAGGCGGCGAGAAAAAGTGAGGCGAGAAGGGCCGCGCAAGTGCCAAGGCGCATTCACAACGACCCTTCGCGTAACGGATGCCACAAACCCATACGTCTGCAAATGTGATCCGGATCGCATCTAACGCCCGTTGAGCGCCTAGGCTCCGCCTGCTATCGGCAGAAGGAACCCTTTCCGTGAGCGCGACGGACGAACGCCGCGATATGAAACGCAAGCTGACGACGATCTTCTGCGCCGACGTGTCCGGCTATAGCCGCATGATGGGCGCCGACGAGGCGCGCACGCTGGCGACGCTCAAGGAGTATCGCGAGGCTATCGAAGGCTTCATCGCGCGCCATCACGGCCGCGTGGTGTCGTGGTCGGGCGACGGCCTTCTCGCCGAATTCGCCAGCGTCGTGGAGGCGGTGCAGTGCGCCGCCGAGGTCCAGCGCGAGCTGAAGGCCCGCAACGCCTCGCGCGACGAGCACCTGCGGATGACCTTCCGTATCGGCATCAATCTCGGCGACGTCATGGCTGACGGCGATGACATCTTCGGCGAAGGGGTCAATATCGCCGCTCGGCTTCAGCAGATGGCCGTCCCCGGCGGCATCCTCGTCTCCAGCCCGGTCTACGAGCAGGTGCGCGGCAAGCTCACCATGGGCTTTGCGGCGCTCGGCAACCAGCATGTGAAGAATATCGCCGGCGAGGTCTCCGTCTATTCCGTCACCATGGAAGGCGTGACGCCGCATAATTCATCCCCGGCGTCCGCACCGCCGCGCTGGCATGACAGCCCGGAAGACGCGCCGGTGGCAGTTTCGGGCAAACGCGCCAAGCTGTTCCGCCGCGGGCTTGCCGTACTCGCTGACTACATGCTCGTGCTTTGCGCGGTTCTTGCCGGCGCCCTGGTGCTGAACACGACGATCTCGCCGAATATCGTTCGAATGGACCTTGATGTGCCGTTCGTCGATTACGGCGATATGGTCGATCGCTCGCCCTGGCGCGAGATTTCAAGCGAGAAGGGCGATGACGCGACCATCGTCAAATCCGAGCGAGTCGTCACCTACGACTATCTCGGCTTGTTCACACAGACCTACCGTCAGTCGCGCACTGAGGGGAAGGTCGCGATCGACAAGAAGCGCCAGTCGACGCCCAACGGTCTGCCTGTCCCACCTGTGCCCGCCGAGCCGGCGCCGCCTGCCGCGCCGGCAGATCCCGTGGCGCCGACCGGGCCGGGAGAGCTGCCCGGCCTTCCCGAACCGCCGCCACCGCCGCCGCCGCCCAGCCCCTCCGGCACGTCGACCTCCTCTGCGACGGACGCGCGAACTTTCAGTGCTGGCGGCATTACGGTTGAGGTCAGCCCCAATGGCGTGAAGACCTCGGACGGCAGGGTCATGCCGTCAGACGGCGCACGCGGCGGCGCAAATGACGGCGCCGGCACTTCGCTGATCTTCGACAGCAACGAAGAAGATGGGTTCTCCATTTCGTTCAGTCACATCAGCGAGCAGCTGCTGGATCCCGAAACAGGCAAGCCCATCACGCGACCGTCGCTCGACGTCATAAGCCTTTTGATGCTCGTCTTCTATTTCGCGGTTATGGAGGCGTGGCGTCGCGGTTCCACGATCGGCAAGAACGCGTTCGACCTCACGGTCACCCGGGAGGATGGTCGTGGGCTCAGCTTCCCGAACGCGCTGATGCGGAACTTCATCAAGGTTCTGACCAGCTTTGTCCTTCCGATCGCCGTTCTTGTCGTGCTGTTCTCGCGGCGTCGTCAGGGCATCCACGACCGTCTTGCCGGCACGGTCGTGGTGGAGAACCGGAACCCTTGAGGTTTACTGGGCGGCCGCGTGGCTGTGGGGTCGATAGCTGCGCGTCCCGCGGTGGATCACCCGGTCCTCGGGAACGATCTCGCCTGCCTCATGGGTCGGCCCCGTCGCGAGGCGGCGATAGAGCGCGGCGAAATCCTTGTAGGTTTCCGCGAACAGCGCATCGAATCCCGGGATGACGAAATAGCTCTCCTGGAAATCGTCGATCCGGTATTTCGTCCGCATCACCCGCTCCAGATCGAACGCGATCCGGTTGGGCGAGGCGTGCTCCAGCGCATAGACGCTCTCCGCGCTCGATGACGCGATGCCCGATCCGTAGATCCGCAAGCCCTTCGGCGTCTCGATCAGCCCGAACTCCACCGTGTACCAGTACAGCCGCGCCAGATTGTGGAGCGTGCCCTCGCCCTCGGCGCGCAGGCCGCCCTTGCCATAGGCCTCCATGTAGTCGGCGAACACGGGGTGGGCCAGCATCGGCACATGGCCGAACACGTCGTGAAACACGTCCGGCTCTTCGATGTAGTCGAGGCTGTCGGCGGCGCGGATGAAATTCCCCGCCGGAAAACGCCGATTGGCGAGATGCTCGAAAAACACATCGTCCGGCACCAGCCCCGGCACCGCCACCACCTGCCAGCCGGTCAGCTTCATCAGCACCGCTGACAGCTTCTCGAAATCCGGAATGCCGTCATCCAGCGGCAGCTTGCCGAGGCCCGACAGGAACTCGTCACAGGCTCGGCCCGGCAGCACATCCATCAAGCGCCGGTACAGCGTCCGCCACACGCCATGCTCGGCGTCGGTAAAGCGCTGCCAGTTCTGCGGCACGGTCCAATCGCCCCGCATATCCGGGTGCTGACGGCGCATCTCATCGAGATCGAGGCTCGGCATATTTCTTCCCTAACGTAAGGCCGATGTCTCTTGAAGCGCTACTCTGCCAGTCTGCAGGTAAACATCGCGTATGTCTTTGATTCCATGGAAACTCGCGGCATCTGCACCATCGCAGCCGCCTATTCCCCGTGCGAAATAATATTTCGCATCGGCCAGGGTGCGGCCCACTCATACGTGGCCGCAACCCTCCAAATCGCACGCTCGTAACGCGCAAGAATCGCTAGAACCCGGGTGGCTGTGTTGCCTTGAGGAGCAAGCGATGTCCGTTTTCGAAATGCCCGATTATGACGGCCACGAGGAAGTGGCCTTCTTCGCCGACAAGGCGACTGGCTATCGGGGCCTCATCGCCATTCACGATTCGACCCTCGGCCCGGCCTGCGGCGGCACCCGTATGTGGGCGTATCCCGACAGCGCTGCGGCCCTGACAGACGCGCTGCGTCTCTCGCGGGGCATGTCCTACAAGAACGCGATGGCCGAACTGCCGCTCGGCGGCGGCAAGTCGGTCATCATCGGCGACGCGCGCACCGCCAAGACGCCCGCGCTCATGCGCGCCCATGGCCGCGCGGTCGACAGCCTGAACGGCCGCTACATCACCGCGATGGATGTCGGGATGACCGAGGCCGACATGGAGACCATCGCCACCGTCACGAAGCACGTCTCGGGCTACAGCCAGCCGGGAAAGACGGGCGGAGATCCTTCGCCGATGACGGCTTGGGGCGTCTTCTGCGGAATCAAGGCAGCCGTCGCCTTCGTCCACGGCTCGGATGACATGAAGGGCATGCGCGTCGCCATCCAGGGCGTCGGCAATGTGGGCTACGACACTGCACGCCACCTCAAGGAAGCCGGTGCGGAACTGATTGTCGCTGACGTGAACGAGAAGAACATCGCTCGTGCCGTCGAGACGCTGGGTGCAACTGTGGCCGCTCCCGACACGATCCATGCCGAAACGGCTGATGTCTTCGCTCCGTGCGCGCTGGGCGCGATCCTGAACGACGCCACGATCCCGGAGATCAAGGCGAAGATCGTCGCAGGCGCCGCGAACAATCAGCTCGCGCGGCCGGAAATCCACGGCGCTGCTGTGACGGCGCGCGGCATCCTCTATGCGCCTGACTACGTCATCAACGGCGGCGGCATCATCCGCGTGTGCGGCCAGATCTACGACTGGTCGGATGCCGACATCCGCGCCAAGACGACCCGCATCGGCGCGACGCTGGGCGAGGTGTTCGCACAGGCCAAGCGCGAAGGCCGTCCGACGCACGAGGTCGCCGACACGATCGCCCGCGCGCGTATCGAGACCGCGAAGCGCGCAAAGGCGGCCTGAGACCGGAACCTGGGCCTTCCTCATCGATTTAGACTTCGTCCAAGTCTACGGGAGGGTCTGCCATGGGCTTTCACCTGGGTCGTCTGGTCGATCATATCCATCTGCGTACGTGCGACCTTGAAGCGGCTCGGCGCTTCTACAAGGCGATCTTCGCTGTCCTGGATGTCGAGGTCTCCGAAACGCCTGACCACCTGTCGGCCGACGAGTTCTGGCTGGATGCGGGTGACACGCCGAGCAGGGTTCACCTGGCTTTCCAGGCCCGGGACCGCGCGACTGTCGATCGATTTTACGAGGCGGCACTGGCGGCTGGCGGTCGCGATAACGGCGCCCCGGGCGAGCGACCCTATCATCCGGGTTACTATGGCGCCTTCGTGCTCGATCCGGACGGAAACAATATCGAGGCTGTGAACCACGGCCCGGCGGCGCGCTCGGCCGGCTCAGTCATCGTAACGCCCGGAGAGGACGCGCCTCAGAAATAGCCTTCCGCCCATGCCCATAGGGCGACCGCCACGGCGATGAAGGCGGAAAGCCCGACCACGAACGCGACGACAGCGGCGAGCAGGCCCAGGACAACGAGAACGCCGTCGCGCTCTGCGAGCGCAAACCCTAGCAGCATGATCGCGATGCCCGGCGGGTTGTTGGTGAACGGCCCCGGCAGCAGGATGACGCAACACAGGATCATCACCACGACGCCGACCAGGCGCTCGATGAGCCCGCGTGCCAGCCATGATGCGCGCGGTTTTGCGAAGATCTCGATCCGCTTCAGCCAGGGCCGCGCCCGCTCCAGGGTCCGCTTCACGTTGTCGGCTGAGAACTCGCGGCGGGCCAGAAAGCTCGGCACCCAGGGCTGGCGAAATCCCCACACCATCTGCGCCGCGAAGAGAAACGGCGGTGCACCCATCACCGAACCGACGCCCGGCGGCGAAATCGCGGCCAGAATTCCGAACACGATGAGGCAGAAGCCGAAGCCGCGCTGTCCCATCGCCGCGACGAAATGGCCGAGCGTCACCTGTTTGCCTTGCTCGCGGTCAAGCAGATGCAGCATGGCCTCGACCAGCGGCGCTTCCTGCGCGCGGTCCGGGGCGGGGGGGGCGCCGGCCGTCACACGCCTTCGCCGTCTCGGCCCTCCGCCGCGCGCTTGCGCCGCGCTGCCGCGACGAGGTTCAGCGTCTCGACAGTGACCGAGAATGCGATGGCGGCATAAATGAAGGCGCGCTCGATATGATAGTGGACGCCGTCAGCGACCAGGGTCGCACCGATCAGGATGAGGAAGGTCAGCGCCAGCATCTTCACCGTCGGGTGCCGGTTCACGAACTTGGCGACCGGCTCGGCAGCGAACAGCATCACGGCCATGGATATGATGACCGCCAGGATCATCACCTCGATCATGCCCGGCGCCATGGCGACGGCCGTCAGCACCGAATCGAGCGAGAACACGACATCGAGAACCACGATCTGAAAAATGATGGCCGTGAACGAAGCCGTCTTGGCCGACGACTGCATCGCCTCATCGTGGCCTTCCATCATCTGGTGGATTTCGACTGTGCCCTTATAGAGCAGGAACAGACCGCCTCCGAGCAGAATGACATCGCGCCACGACAGGCCGAAATCTCCAATCCTCAGGAAAGGTTCTTCGAGCTGCTGGATCCATGTGATCAGCATCAGCAGGCCGATGCGCATGACCAGCGCAAGGGCGAGGCCGATGCGTCTGGCCGGCTTCTGTTGTTCGAGCGGCAACCTGGCAGAAACGATCGACAGGAATATGACGTTGTCGATGCCAAGAACGATTTCGAGGGCTGTCAGCGACAGCAGCGCGGCCCACGCATTGGGGTCGGACAGAAGTTCGAGCATGGGGCGGATGTGTATCCGCCCCCTCGTCCGGCGATCAAGCCTAAACGGCCCGATGTCGCTTCAAGATGCTCGTTTTAGCCCGCGCAGGCCCTTCAGCCCGAAATCAACTGTCGCAGCATGCTCGGCTGCGGCACGTCTGAGATCGGTCATGCGTGCAAAACGGCGCCCGTCCAGGGCGTGGAACTTTGCCGAGCCGGAATAGAAACGGACTCCGGCGGTGTCGGGAACGGCAAGTCCGGCATCCTCGCCGGCGACTTCGATCAGAACGATATTGTCCGATGACATGGGGTGCTCCTGGCGCGAGGTGAAACGCGTCGCGCTGAATTTCGATCCGTGGAAATGCCGCTGAACCAGGCGGTTTCTCAGGCGCAGCAACAGCCCAGACAGAATGAACCCGTCATCATGCGTGAAGGCGCGATGGGGGACATGAGGCGTCTCCTTCGTCGGCCGACCACCGGCTGTGTGCCGGGGCGCTTAGCTGTTGAACGCGGCGCAAGCTGATCCGGAAATCCCGCGGCGCAGTCGCAATAGACTGGCAAGATGAAATCTGCGTGACGGAAGCCTTGCGATCAACGGGATGATCGTGAAGCGTGCGTGAAGCGCTGCTTCAGAATGCGGCGCTGCAGGAGAGTCTTAATGCCAGGCGAAATTGAAGTGACGCGGCCAGCGCCGCATGTGGCCCGCGTGTCGATCGCCAATCCGCCGTCGAACGCGATAGGCGACGCGATAAGGCCGGTCCTCATCGACGCCCTGCGCGAGCTCGATGCCGACACTGACATACGTGCGGTGATCCTGACAGGCGTCGGGCGCATCTTCTGCGCCGGTGACGATTTGCGCGAAGTCGGAACGCGCGGCGCGCGCATGGCGGCCAGCCTTGCAGAATTCCAGGTGCTGTTCGATCTCATCGAAACGCTGCGCCCGCCGGTGATCGCGGCGATCAACGGGCCGGCTTTCGGAGGCGGGCTTGAGTTGGCTCTGTGCTGCGACATCCGTCTTTCCGCTGCGTCTGCACGGTTCGCCGCGTCGGGCGTGAATATCGGGCTGATGGCGAGTGTGGTGCGGCTGCCGCGTCTCATCGGCCGGGCTCGCGCCAAGGCGATGCTGTTGGCCGGGCAGCCCATCGATGCGGCGACCGCGCTCGACTATGGGCTGGTGACGGGGGTGCACGAGGATGCGGCTCTTGAAGCCGCTGCGCTGACGCTCGCTGCCCATATCGCCAGCCGCGCGCCGCTGTCGGTGGAAGCGGCGAAGCGCAACGTCAACGGCGCGGGAGCGTCCGACGATATGGCGCGTCTGACCGCCAGCGCCGACCATCGTGAGGCGATTGCCGCCTTCCTGGAGAAGCGGCCGCCCCGCTTTATGCGTCAGTAGTCTATTCGATAGCGCGCGCCGACGCTCGACGACGAATCGGCGCCGACTTCAGTCTCGACCGAAAGGTTTTCATCGATCTGCAGCTCGAGACGACCGGTCGTGCCCCCCGACGCGCCGCCCTGGCGCAGTTCGAAGTAGACGTTATCCGCAAGATAGGTCCCGGCCTTCACCGAGGCGTTGCCGCCATCGTCCAGGTCGACCGTCAAGACGTCGAGTCCGAAACGGTCGCGCAGCCCGCCCAGGACTCCGCCCCGAATGTCGCCGCCGCCGGATAGGGCGGCGATCGAATTGGCCAGCTCCAGACCCTCGATGGCCGACAGGCTCGAGACCGAGCGGCCGAACAGCAGCCGCGCGAACACCTCGTCCTGAGGGGCGGCGGGCACGGATGACGCGGTGATCTTCGGTTCGCTCGCACGCCCGGACAAGGTGAGCGACGCCGTGAAGCCGTCTTCCTCCTGCGTCGCGACGACCTTGATACGAGGTTCGATCGTCGGCCCCCCGTCGAACTCGATTTCGCCTTCGGTGAGCTGGAAGCTTCTTGAACCGAAATCCCAGGTACCGCGAAGCAGAGAGAGCTTGCCGCTGATGCGCGGGTCGGACGCGTCTCCGAAAACCTTGAGATCGCCGCGCCAGAGTGAGTTGAGGCCGCGCCCTTCGACCTTCGCCGGGCCTGGAATATCGATACTGATGTCGAGGCTCAGGAGATCAGCCGGCGCGGCGGCCGCGGTGACCGGCGTGGCCGGCAGCGGCGGTTTGGCCGGATCGATGACGTCGACGACCACAAGGTCTGAAAGGCCGGGATCGGGAATTTCGGCCTCCAACCCCGTAACGGTAAGCGCGCCCTGAAGCACCGGCCCCGTTGCGATGCGGGCGAGGGTGAGGGTGCCGGAGACGGCGGCGACGAGGTCGTCGCGTGCGACGAGCTGCATCTGGGTGAGCGTGACGCCGCCGGTGGCCGCGCTGAGCGCGCCGCTGAGGCCCATTGCGGCGTCGATGGCGAGGCGGCCGTTCGCGCCGTCTGTGGCGCTGCCTTTGACCGTGACCTGCTCGCCCGTCATCTGCACCGCGAGGTTGAGGGCGGCGAGGCGCGTGCCCAAGGCCTCGTTGGTATAGGTGCCGTTGGTGAGGGTGGCGGTGCCGGTGACGTTGGGGGCGGCGAGGGTGCCGGCGATGGTGGCGGTGACGGCGGCGTCGCCGTCGAGGGCGTGACCGTCGATGTCGGCGAGCCGCCAGAGCGGCGCAATCCGGCCGTTCCAGTTGACGCTGCCGGTGAGTTTTGCGCCGGGCGCGGGCGACGGGAACCCGCCATCCGCCGCCCGCGCGAGCGGAAAAGCGACCTCTGCGCGGGCCTCCGGAAGCCCTTTTGCAAGGGCGGAGGCGGTGACGCGGAAGGTGCCGGCGGACCATGCGCCGGTGACGGTGAGGTCGGCCGGAGGGGCGGTGCCGCCGGCCCTGAGGCCGGTGATGCGGGCGTTGAGGCTGGCGCGGCCGGCCCCGCCGTCGAGCTCGGCGTCGCCTTCAAGCAGGCCCTTTACGGTGTCGCGGCCGAGCACGGCGGTGAGGGCTTCCAGGTCGATTCCGGTGAGTTTCAGGGCCGTTTTCGCGCCGTTTTCGCCGGTGCTGGCGGTGGCGGCGATCTGCCCCGCGGCCTTGCCGCCCCGCGCCAGACGGGCATCGAGACCATCGACGGTGAGGCCGTTGGCGAAGGTGACGGTGAAGGGTTTGACGGTCTCGATGCTTTCCTTGTCGGTGGCGGCGCGGAAGGCGGAAATGCGTGCCGAGGCAAAATCGGCGAGCGTGCCGGCGAGGCGGTAGGCGACGGTGCGGGCGTCGGCGGGCAGGCGCCCTTCGAGCGTGACCTCGAGCGCCGAAAGCGGACCTTTTGCGGTGACCTTGGCGTCGCCGAGGGTGGTGCCGCCATAGCGTCCGCCGCTGAGGCTGGCGTCGAGATCGAGCATGTCGGAGGGCCCCCCGACCGTGCCGGAGACCCGGGCGGTGAGCCCGCCCTCCAGGTCGAGCCCGGCGAGCGCCCCGAGCCGGTCGAGCCGGGCGGTCTTGAGGTCGGCGGTGACGGCATAGGCCGTGCCGGTCTGCGTCGCCGTGGCGTTGACGCCGGCCGAGGCGATCTCGCCGGCGATCCTGGCGACGAGGCCCGTGCCGAAGGCGTTGGTGATGTCGGCGGTCACGTCGATGGGGGCCTCGCCGTCGCCCTTGAGCGTGAACTGCCCGGTGCCGAGCGCATCGACGCCGCCCTGCAGCGCGACCGTCTTGTAGGTGAGAGGGCCGGAGACGATGTCGTCGCCGGTCGCGTCGATGGCGATGGGCCGGGGCGCCGTGGTGTCGTAGGCGAGCCGCGCCTGCATCCGGCCCTTGAGGTCGGGGCGCAGCACCGAGAGATCGCTGGCGGTGAGTTCGAGCTGCGCCCGGGTCGCGGCGTCGGCGATCCCGGCCTCACCCTTGGCGGTGAGCTTGCCCCCCGCGAGCTGGGCCTGAAGGCCGGTGACGGTGACGAGCCCGGTGCGCAGCGTGACGACCGCGGTGGCCGAGGCGTTGGGCAGCAACGGCGCGAGCGAGGGATCGGCGGTCTGGAGGCGCGACAGGTCGGCGGCCAGATTGAAGACCGTGGTGTCGTCCGCGCCGTCCTCGACGAGCTGGATGGAGAGATTGGCGGGGCCGGAAAGCCCCGCGCCGGGATCGAGCAGTTTGGCGACATCGCTGAGCTCGACCGCGAAGGTGCAGTTCGGATTGACGCCGACGGTCGCGATCGCGCCGTCGCGCGCCGAGATCGCCGCCTGTCCGGCGCAGGTTTCCCCGTCGCGCGACAATTGCAGCGCGACGGCGGCGTCGCGCAGCCGGTCGTCGGCGGCGAGCAGGGCGGCGACGCGCTGGTCCTTGGCGTTGAGCGAGACTTCGATCCTGCCGAGATCGGCGGTGGCGCGGGCCGTGATCGCGGCCTCGCCCGGCACGCCGTCGGTGCGGTTGAGATTGAGCTCGGCCGCGCCGCCCGCGCCGGTAAGGTCGGCCTTGCCGGTGAGCTTGACCTTCATCGCCTCGCCGATGACCGCCTGATCCAGCGTCACCTCGCCGATCAGGCTGCCGAGCGTGATGTCGACCGGCAGGTCGGGCCAGGCGAAGGGTTCGTCGGTCTGGTCGGGGGCGGGCTTGTAGGCGGGCTGGCGGTAGACGCGCGCGTTCACGAACTCGGCCCGGTCGGCGTTGACCGTGCCGGTCAGCAGCGCGAAGGGCGACCAGGAGAGGGTGATCTCGTCGGCGGTGGCCCACACGCCCTCATCGTCGGTCAGCGCGACCTTGGTGAGCACCATGCGGTCCCAGCTGCCGGTGAAGGAGTCCGACTGGACGCCCGCCTCGATCAGGATCGAGCGGCCATAGTCGAAGGCGAACTGGCGCGTGAAGGGCAGGAAGATCGCCAGCGCGAACAGCGCCACGACCGCGACCACGGCGAGGCCGGTCCATTTCAGGACGCGCCAGCCCCAGCGGGCGCGGCGCCTGCGCGCGGGGGCGGCGGGGGCCGGAGCGGAGGCCTGAGCGGCGGAGGGCGGAGGGGTGGGCGTCGTCTCGCTCATCAGAACGCCTGTCCGATGGAGATGTAGATCTGCACGCCGGGCTCGCCTTCGCGCGCGTTGATCGGCATGGCGACGTCGAGCCGCACCGGCCCGATGGGCGAGTAATAGCGCACGCCGAGACCGGCGCCGATATACCAGTCGCCGCCGTCGCCGGGCATCGCGCCCTCGAACGCGCCGCCGCCGTCGACGAAGGCGACCGCGCCGAAATCCTCGTTGATGCGCCAGCGCGCTTCGGCGTTGAGCTCGACCACCGAGGCGCCGCCGACGGGCTCGTCGTCGATATTCACCGGCCCCGCCCGCTTGTAGGAATAGCCGCGGATCGAGCCGCCGCCGCCGGCGAAGAAGCGCTTGGGCAGCGGGATGTCGTCGCGCCGTTCGCCGAGCACCGAGCCGAGCCGCGCGCGCCCCGCCAGCACGAATTCCTTTTGCCGGTCGAGCGGCAGATAGGCCGAGCCCAGCGCTTCCAGAATGACGAAATTCCGCAGATCGCCGTTATAGCCAAGATAGGGCAGCGCCCTGAGCGTCACGCGGTAGCCTTCTGTGGGATCGAGCAGGTCGTTGGAATTGTCGAACGACACCTCGCCGCGCACGCCGATCAGCGCATAGTCGCCGCCGTCCGTCAGGCCCTCGTCGCGCACGAATTCCACCGACGCGCCGTAGCGGCCCACGATCTTGTCGTAGATGTCGGTCTCCAGCGTGCCGATCAGCGCGGCGTGTTCGTAGATCTGGCCGTCGACGTCTTCATGCGCGACCTCAAGCGTCGCCAGCAGGGTGTGGCCTTCGAAGATCGTATCGTAGCGGCGCAGCGACACCTCGAGCGCCTGGCGCTGCTGGCCGAGCGTCAGCGCCGTGCGCAGCCGCTCCGCATCGCCGAAAATATTGCGGTGCTCCCACGCCGCCTCGATGGCGAAGCCGTCCTGCATCGACCATTTGATCGCGCCCGACAGCGTGCGCATCGGGCGTTCGCCGACCGCCAGACGGACGGTGCGGGCGGGGGCGGTGCCGACGACGCTGGCCCGCGCCTCGTTGAAGATGCCGGTTTCGAGCAGCCGGTCTTCCGCGTCCTTCAGCCGCTTGGGCGTCAGCAATTCGCCGACCTCGAGCGTTGAGAGGCGGGCGATGCGCGGCTGCGGGATTTCCTGCGCGCCCTCGATGTCGAAACCGCCGACGGTCACGAGCCCGCCGGCGGTCAGCGTCAGCGTCACGTCGACCTTGCCCGAGGGCCGGTCGAGCACGGCGCGGCGCTCCACGACCGCCGCGTCGAAATAGCCGTCGCTCTTGAGCTTGGCGATCACCCGCTCGCCGGCCGCGACGATGTTGCGCCCGGAGGCGGGCAGGCCGGTCGCGAAGGCGAGGACGGGCGTTGCGGGCTTGCCGCCCTGCCAGACGATGTCGAAGCGGCCGATCTTGTAGAGCGGGCCCTGATCGATGGTGAGCGTGACCGACGCCGAAGCGCCGCCATCGACGAGATTTGAGCTCACGGCGCCGTCGTAATAGCCGTAGGCGGCCATCACCTCCTTCGCGCGCGCCACGTCGCGGGCGAGCCGCGCCTCAAGCACGCCGATCGACGGAACGCCCTGGTCCCGCCGCTTGTCGAGCGTCAGCTCGGCGCGGATGCGCCCGGCGACCTCTTCATCGGCGGGGCCGTTGACGGTGAGCGTGTAGGGGATGGTCGGCAGATCCTGCGCCGCCGCCGCGCCGCACAGAACGCCGAGCCAGACCAGACATGCCCCCAACACCCCCCGCATCGGATCAGGCCCGCCGCGCCGCCGCTGCGCCCGCCGCCGAAGCGAGAGCCGTGGCGAGCGTGCCCCAGGCCATGTCGATGAGCGCCAGGCGCCAGGTGAAGGCCTGGAGCGTCGCCAGATTGGTGAGATCGTAAGTTGCATAGGCGACGAAGCCGAACGCCGCGCCGCGCCCCGCCGCCGCGAGGACGCCCCGCCCGCCATGGGGCAGCACGACGAAGACCAGCGTTCCGACGAGATAGATCGCATAGAACGCCAGCGCGGCGTCCCAGCGCGGGGCGGCCCGCATGATCGCCCCGATGTCGCGGATATAGATCTCGCCGCTGAGCGCGCCGAGCCATGCCGCGTCCAGGGCGCAAAAGGCCAGCGCCGTGCCTGCCGCCGCGAAAACCGCCCGGCGGCCGGTCAGTGCGAGGCCTGCCGTGGGGGCGGCCGTCTCAGCCATGGGAACTCCAGAGAGCCGGGGCGCTAGATCAGGCCCAACAAGAGCGCAGCCATAAGGGCCAAAGCAAGCGATGTCAGCAGGATCGTGAGCGCATGCGACCCGGTGCGCCCCTGTTTCGCCCGGGTCTCGCCGATGACCGGGCGCGTTTGTGCCGCCGTGTCGCGGGCGGTGCGGTCCTGGCCGCTCATCGCACCAGCGCCCGGGCGATGGCGACCGACACGGCCGCCCCGGCGGCGAGGCCGCTGAGGAACCACAGGGCCGGGATGAGAACCCGGCCGCCGGAGATTCGCCCGCCCGGCGCGGGCGCGCGGGTCGCCGCGCCGGGGACGTGACAGGGCCGGGCGGCCTGACCGGCGGCATAGACCGGCGGGTCGGCAAAGGTGCTGGCGAGATGGGTGGATGACATCGGCGTCCTCCTCAGCGGTGCGGGGTGGCGTCGGAAGAAGAACGCTCCCCCCGCGACCGGGTTCCCTGTAATCTGGGAACTCGCGGGAACCCGGTTCGGGCTTCCGCGTTTCTTCGCCAGTGCCTGCCGATCAAGATCCAAGGAATTGCGACATGATGAAGAAAACCCCGACCCTCGCTTTCGCCGCGCTGATCGCCGCGCTGGGCCTTTCGGCCTGCAACACGATTCAGGGCGCCGGCACCGACATCAAGAAGACAGGTAACGCGATCGAGGACACCGCCGAGAAGGCGAAGCCGAAATAGGCCCACCCGCACGTCGGACACGAAAAAGGCCGTCCCGCGAGGGACGGCCTTTGTCTTGAGCGGCTGTCTTGCGCGGCGACCGGCGAGCGCGGCCGCCGCGCCTCACCCGCGCCTCAGGCGGCGAAGAGCGAGGCGGCGTGCTCGAAATTCGCCAGCTTGGAGATGAAGTTCTCAAGATACGACTTCCGGTCGTTGCGCGCGTCGATGTAGTAGGCGTGCTCCCACACGTCGCAGACCAGAAGCGCCGTCTTGCCGTGGGCCAGCGGCGTGTCGGCATCGTGCGTGTCTTCAAGGCTCAGCTTGCCGTCCTTGGCGATCAGCCACACCCAGCCCGACCCGAAATGGCCGATGCCCTTGGCGACGAAGGCTTCCTTGAACTTGTCGAACGAGCCGAAGGCGGCGTCGATCGCCGTCGCGAGCGCCTTGGGCGGCGCCTTGTAGTCGGGCGTCAGCGAGGCCCAGAAGAAATCGTGATTCCACGCCTGGGCGGCGTTGTTGAACAGCTTGGCCTCGCCGTCGGCCTTGGCGGCGCGGACGAGATCGTCCAGCGACATCTTTTCGTATTTGGTGCCGGCGGTCAGATCGTTGGCGGTCTTCACATAGGCGGCGTGGTGCTTGCCGTAATGGAAGTCGAACGTCTCCTTCGACATGACCGGCTCGAGCGCGTCGCGTTCGAATTTGAGGGGCGATTGGGCGATAGGCATGGGTACTCCTTCGGGGTGATGAAACGGGGCCGGCAAGGCGGGGGCGCGCGGAGGGCGGGGGCACAAACCGAGCGGAAACCAACCGGAATCCAACGTGCGGGCTTTCGCCACGGTTCCCACTTGGGCGATATTGAGGGAACTTCAAGCGCCGCCGGGCGTTGCCGGGGCCTGGTGCGTCGAGAATCCGGTGGGTGAGATGAAACTGCGCGACATTTCGCTGAAAACGGCGCTGGTCCTCCTCGCCATTGCGGAACTGGCGGCTGGATACCTGCCCCGGATCGGAATTGGAACCGAAGTTGCGCAGCGATCCGCCGCGACCGAAAATTCGGTGACCCCGGCGGGCTATGCCTTCATCATCTGGGCGCTGATCTATCTGGCGCTGCTGGTCTATGCGGCGTTTTTTGCCCGGGCCGGCGCCGACCGGCGCCCGGCCGCGCGACTGGCGGTTGCGATGGCCGCCAATACAATCTGGGTTCTCTATGTGCAGTTCGTGGCCATCGACTTCGTCTCGGTCGCGATCATCGCCGTGGGGCTGGCGTTCGCGTTGCTGGCGCTGGGCAATGCGGCGCGGATGGAGACGCCCGGGCTGGAGCGCGGCCTGGCGCGCGCCGCGAGCGGCCTGCTGGCCGGGTGGCTGACGGTTGCCGCCGCCGCCAACATCGCCGCCGCCATGCGCGGCGCAGGCCTTTCGTTCGGCGATCTGGGCGAACCCGTCGTCGCGCTGCTGGTGCTGCTGGCGTTCGGCGGGCTGGGCGTGCTGAGCGCCGGGCGCACGCGCTCGCTCTATTACGCCGGCGCCGCCGCCTGGGGGCTGGCGGCCATCGCGGTGAAGCGCTGGAGCGCCGGCGCGGCGATGGATCTGGTCATCGCCGGCGCGGCCATCGCCATCGCCGTGGCGATCGCCGGCATGGCCGTCGCGGCGCGGCGCGCGCGCGAATAGCGGAACCGCATTCCGCCGTCGCCGTTCTATCTCGCGACGGCGCGGTTCAGCGCCTTCCATGAAAAAGGGCGCGGAACATGAACGACCGCATGACGTTTATCGGCCTGGCACTGGGCGTCGCCATTCTGGTGGCGGCCGGCGTGGGCTTCACCCTGTACGAGCGTGAATCGCAGGGCCCCGCCGAGAAGATCGGCGAAGCCATCGACGACGCGGCCGGCAAGTGATCCGTCCAAGGAGCATCTCATGATCAGAGCCCTGTTCACCGCAGCGAAGACGTTCGTCGTCGTCAAAGCCGTCGACGCCGTGATCGCCGCTTTCACCAACCCGCGGACGCCAGCGCGCGCCCGCAACGTGGCCGCTCCCGCCAAACGGGCCGCTGCCAGATCGAAACCGCAGCGCGCGCCGCGCCGCCGCGCCGCCGCATAAGGAGCCTTACCATGCTGTACTGGGCCTTCATCTTCTTCGTCTTTGCGCTCGTCGCCGGCCTTCTGGGCTTCGGCGGTCTGGCCAGCGCCTCGGCCGGGATCGCACAGATCCTGTTCGTCGTGTTCCTGGTTCTGTTCCTGGCGAGCATGGTGTTCGGCTATGTCCGCCGGCCGCCGGCGACCTGATCCGGTCTGACATGACGCGACGCGCGGGCGGCCCCTCAAAAGGCCGCCCGCCGCCGTTTCGGGGCGCCGCGTCTTCAGCCGGAGAGGCGCTCGGCGAAGGCGGTGCGCTGAGGGAAGGTGAAGCGCACGACGGCGCGGCCCGCTTCGCTTGCATGCGCGGCGTGCCCGCGCAGCTGGCGCAGATAGGCTTCGGCGAAGGACGAGAGCTTGCGCTCGGCCGCGAGGCCCTGGGGATCGTCGAAGGCCAGCGTCAGCGTGAGCGCCGCGCCGTCGCTGGCGGCCTTGATGGCGAGGTCGAGCTGCGGCTGGCCGGCGGCGATCGCGTCGCGCGAGATGGCGGCGACCTGCTCGACCAGCAGCAGCGCCAGCGGCACGGCGATGTCGGTTTCGATGAGGAGGCGGGGGGCGTCGACGGTGACGCCCTCGGCATAGCGCTGGGCGCTGAAGGCGTCGTGCAGGAGCTGGGCGAGCTCGCCGAGCAGGCGCTCGAGATTGACGACGGTCTGCGCGTCGACCTCCTCCAGCACGCGGTGCGCGAGGGCGATGGCGTTGATGCGCGTCTGCGTGATCTTGAGCGCCTCGCGGGCGGCGGGCTCCTCCACGCGGCGGGCCTCGATCTGCAGGAGGCTGCCGACGATCTGCAGGTTGTTCTTCACCCGGTGGTGGATCTCGCGCAGCATCAGCGTGCGCTGGTCGAGCGCCTGGCGCAGGCTTGCGTCGCGCTGGCGGATGTTCTCGGCCATGTCGCCCATCGCGCTGGCCAGATGGCGGATCTCGGGCGGCGCTTCGGCGGCGGCGGCGGCCGGCCTGAGAGCGAAATGGCCCTTGCCGTAGGCGCGCGCGACGCGCTCCAGATAGGTGATCCAGCGCAGCACATAGCGGTTGGCGGCGTACCAGATCGCGACGAAGGCGAAGGCGGCCATGACCAGCGGCAGCACGATCGTCGCGGCGACGTCGACATAGGACCAGGCGAAGAGCGAGGTCTCGCGTTCGGCGAAGGCGAGGCGCAGATCGCCCGCGCCGATGGGCGCGAGGGCGAGGAGCCAGACGCTGCCCTCGGCGTCGCGCGCGCGGTTGAGCTTTTCGTCCTCGGTCTCAAGCGGCGCGGCGAACAGCGCGGCGGCGAGCGGCGCGTCGCTGGACGCGATGACGCGGCCGCCGGTGTCGATGAGCGCGGCGAAGGCCCCTTCGGGCAGGCGGTGGTCGCGCATGAGGCCGGCGAGGAAGTCGACCGAGATGCCGAGCGCCAGCGCGCCGTCGGGGCGCCCGTCGGGCGTTAGAAGCGGAATGGCGGCGGTGAGCACGGGGCGGCCGGTGGTGACGGCGGTGTGCTGTTCGGAGATGATGAAGGCCTGGCGCGCCTGCAGTTGAGCCCACCAATCCTGGCCGCTGCGGTCGCGCGCCGCCTCCGGGATCGGCCGGGCGGCGCAGAGGATGCGGCCGCCCGCGTCGAGCCGCGACATGTTCGACACATAGCTCATGCCATCGATCGCCGCGGCGAGGACGTCGCTGCAGGCGGGCCCGCCCGCGCGCACCGCGTCCTGCGTCTCCATCGAGCGCAGCAGCGCCTCCGCCCCGGCCAGGATGTTGGACTCGCGCCCCGTCGAGGCATAGGCCGCCGACACGAGGGCCTCGCGGGCCGCATCATGCGCGCGCACCAGACGCCATACCGCCTGCCCTGCGCTGAGCAGGGCAAACGGCACGATCGCCAGGATCAAAGCGATGATGAAGCTCTTGCGCATGGCCCCCGTGCCATCGCGCCGCCGTCAATCCTTGGGCGGCGCGTGTCCGGTGTCGGCGATTCGCTGCGCTTCGTCGATAAGATCGCTCTCGGGCCCGGTCGACACCTCGCCGCGCGCGGGCAGCGCTTCGCCGTCGGCCCCGGTGAGCATGCGCTCGATCGCCTGCCTGGCGCGGGCGACGCGGCTCTTCACCGTGCCGATCGCGCAATTGCAGACCACCGACGCCTCTTCGTAGGAGAGGCCGCCCGCACCCACCAGAATGAGCGCCTCGCGCTGTTCCGGCGTGATCTTGGTCAGCGCGCGTTTCAGATCGCCGAGCTCGACATGCTGCATCTGGCCCGACGGCGCGATGAGACGCGCATCGGCGAGCTCTTCGTCCCAGGCGACGCTGCGCCACGAGCGGCGCTTGTCGGAATAGAACTGATTGCGCGCAATCATGAAGAGCCACGCCTTCAGGTTGGTGCCCGGCTGGAAGCTGGCGCGGGCGGCCCATGCCTTGGCGAGCGTTTCCTGCGCCAGATCGTCGGCCGGCGCTTTCGAACCGCAGAGCGTGCGGGAGAAGGCGCGGACATAGGGAATGGCCTCGACGAGACCGTCACGGAAATCCTTGTCGGCGGCGGGGGAAGAGACGGCAGGGCGAGCAGCCGTCTGCGACGCCGTCACGTGGACGACCCCGGCCCGGCATCGCCATCGTCGAACTTGGCGAGCAGGTCCATGAAATCGTCGGGGACGCTTTCATCCACCACATCGTCGAACAGGCGCTTCAAGCCTGCGCCAATTACTTTCTGACGCGCGCGGAGGCTCGAATCCCCCGTTGCCCTGGGCCGGCCCTTGGCGGAGCCGCCCGGGCGGGCGCTGTCATTGCCGCCGTTATCCATCATTTCCAACCTCGGGCCGGAGCGCGGCTCCGGTCTCAAGCCTCCGAAAATCGCTCATTTCCGGGCAGAAGTCATGCCTTCGCCGCATGTCTGCCCCCGATAAGCGGGTCTTCCGTTGGCGTTTTCCAACAAAGCCGCTAGTGACACGGCACGAGGAACAACGCCCTGGTCCGAAAGCGGTTCCACAGGATTTGCGGCGGATTTCCGCGCCCAGCCGCCTGTGGGGAACTTTTTGGTCCGGTTGAGGGAACCCGCGCGGGAACCCGGCGTTATGGCCGGGTCACGAAAAGAGAGCTCCATGACAGTCGCCAAGATGATCGCGCCTCACCTTCCCTATCTGCGCCGCTATGCCCGCGCCCTGACCGGCAGCCAGAATTCGGGCGACGCCTATGTGCGGGCGACGCTGGAGGCGCTGCTGGAGGAGAAGTCCCAGCTCACCGCCGCCGCGTCGCCCAAGATCGCGCTCTACAAGGCGTTCCACGCCATCTGGTCGTCCAGCGTGGCCGAGCACGACCACGACGAGGCGACGCTGGCGAAGATGACGCCGGACATGCGTCTGCAGGCCCTGCCACCGCGCGATCGCGAGGCGCTGCTGCTGACCGCCGTGGAAGGCTTCAGCATCGAGGATGCCGGCGACATTCTGGGGCTTGAGCCCGCCAAGGTGCAGGGCGCCATCATCGAGGCGCAGACCGCCATCGAGGCGCAGCTCGCCACCAATGTGCTGATCATCGAGGACGAGCCGATCATCGCGCTGGATCTGGAGGCGTTGGTGAAGGATCTGGGCCATGACGTGGTCGGCGTCGCGGCGACCCGCGACGAAGCGGTGGCGCTGGCCAAATCGTCCCGCCCCGGCCTTGTGCTGGCCGACGTGCGGCTGGCCGACGGTTCGTCGGGCATCGACGCGGCGACCGACATTCTGGGCGCGTTCGACGTGCCGGTCATCTTCATCACCGCCTATCCCGAGCGCCTGCTGTCGGGCGAACGGCCGGAGCCGGCGTATCTGATCACCAAGCCCTTCCTCGCCGAAACGGTGAAGGCGACGATCGGCCAGGCGCTGTTCTTCCACGGCGTGAAACGCTGAGGAACCGGCGGGAACTTTTGGACGTCCCGTTCGTTAGGAAGGGCGAAGGCCAGCAAGGCTGGCGTCCCCTTCCAGCAGACGGAGTTTCCGATGCCCGCATCCAAAGGCGCTGACACCCAGAGCGGTTTCGACAAATCGGTCGACCGCATCCGGGACAACGTGAAGACATTCGCTCAGTCCGTCGGCGAAACCGCCGCCGAAGGCGTCGGCACGCTGGCCGATCAGGGCGCGGACGGCGTGAAGGCCGTCGCCGGGCAGGTGCCGCGCGTGTCGCACTGGATCGACGAACAGGTCGATTCCGCGCGCGAGCGGGTGCGCGCCGAACCCTTGAAGATGATGGCGATCGCCGCCGGCGTCGGCGCGCTGCTCGGCACGATCCTGCTGCGCCGCTGATCCGCGAGCCGAGGGGGCGAGAACCGCACATGCTGCCGATTGCCGTCATCGCCCTGTGGGGCGCGCTCTGGATCGCGCTCGCGTCGTTCGCCTATGCGATCTTCGCCCTGCTGGCCCCGCCGCTGGGCGTCGCCGGGGCGGCGGCGCTGACCGGCGCCATCTTCCTCGTGCTTGCAGCGGCGGGCGGGGCGATCGCGCGCAGCCGCGTGGAGGCGGCCAAGCGCAATGCGCTGCTGGCGAGCCTGGCCAGCAGCGGCGCTGCGAACATCGTGCTGGGCCTGGTGGCGAAGCGGCCGCTAATGTCGCTGGGCATCGCGGGGGCGCTGGCGGCGTTTCTGTTCACCCGCGGCGGCGGCGACACCAAATAACCGCGCCCAAGCGGCACGAGGGCTGACATGAGCGGCAAACCGGCGCAGATCCAGAAGCGGCAGGGCGTCTTCGAGACGTCGTGGGGCGTGGCGCTGTGGATCATCGCCATAGCGGCGATCCTGTTCATCCTCGATTTCGCGTCGGCCATTCTGTTGCCGACCGCCTATGCCATCGTGCTGTCGCTGGTGCTGGCGCCGATCGCGCGCGGACTGTCCAGACTGCGCATTCCCGAAGGAATCTCCGCCGTGCTGACCGTCGCCATGGCGGCCGCGGGGATCGTGGTGGTGATCTCGGTCGTGACGCCCGCGCTGGCGGAATGGATGAACGATGCGCCCAAGATGGCCAAGGCCATCGCGCGCAAGCTGCAGCCCATCAAGGAGCAGCTTCAGGTCGTGGAGGACGTCTCCAACCGCATCCAGGGCACCACCCCCGGCGCGGCGCCTGCGCCGGCGCGGGAGACCGGCATGGTGGGTTCGCTGCTGTCGACCGGCGCGAATGTCGCGAGCCAGACCATCTATGTCCTCTTCCTCACGCTCTTTCTGCTCGCGCTGCGCACCGATCTGCGCCGCCGCTTCATCATGTCGGCCGATACGTTCGACGGCCGCGTGCGCGCCGCGCGCGCGGTGCGCGACGTCGGCAAGAACGTGGCCGCCTATCTGTTCCTGCTGACCTGCATCAACGCCGGCGTGGCGGTGGTCACGACGGCGGCCTTCTATGCGTTCGGCATGGAGGATGCGCTGGTGTGGGGGCTTGTCTATGGCCTCGCCTGCTACATTCCCGTCGTCGGCCCGACATCGGTGATCGTGGCGAGCGCGGTGGTGGGCATCGCCACGCAGCAGACGCTGCTGGCCGGTCTGCTGGGCCCCGGCATTCTGCTGGCGATCAACGCCGTCGAGTCGCAGCTGGTGCAGCCCTGGGTGATGGCGCGGCGCATCGAACTCAATCCCGTCGCGCTGTTCGTGTCGCTGGCGTTCGTGGTGTGGCTGTGGGGCGTACCGGCGGCGATCATCGCGGCGCCGCTGCTGATCGTGATCTACACCTTCTCCAAGCACACGCCCGCGCTGCAGCCCATCGCGGCGCTGCTGGCGCCGGTGACCAAGCCGAAGCATGCCCCGCCGCCGCCGCCGCCCATCACGCTGCGCCGCAGGAAAGCGGCGAACGGCGAAGCCAAGGAACGGGCGGCCGCCAAGCGCGTTGTAAAGGCAAGCGCGGCCTGAGCCCTTTCGCTCTTCTTCGCCGCGCATCACCCTGACAAGCGAGGTTTGCGACATGAATTGGGATCGCATCGAAGGCGGCTGGAAGCAGATGACCGGCAAGGTGAAGGAGCAGTGGGGCAAGCTCACCGACGACGACCTTGTCGAAATCGCCGGCAAGCGCGACCAGCTCGCCGGCAAGATCCAGGCCCGTTACGGCATTGCGAAGGAAGAAGCCGAGCGCCAGCTCGACGACTTCGCCCGCAAGCTCAACTGAACGCTCTGAAAACCGAAACAAGGAGGACAATATGACCACGCCCACCGGACACACCCGCGCCATCTCCGCCGCCCGCGTGAAGGGAAGCACCGTCTACAACTCGGCCGGCGAGAGCATCGGCCACGTCGAAGACGTGATCCTGGACAAGATGAGCGACCGCATTCTCTTCGCCGTGCTCGGCTTCGGCGGCTTCCTGGGGATCGGCGAGAAGTACCACGCGGTGCCCTGGTCGCTGCTGGACTACTCCAAGGAGCGCGGCGGCTATGTGGTGCCGCTGTCCAAGGACGCGCTGAAAGCGGCGCCGGTCTACGACATGGCCGATCTGTTGAAGGACGACGGCGCGATCGGGCGCCATGTCGACACCTATTACGGACGTAAGGCGGCCTGAACCCTCAGGGTCGTCTGACAGGGCGGCGGCGGAACACCGGAAGGTTCCGCCGCCGCTGTCGTTTCGGCGGGAACCCGGTTTCGCAGCACGCGTTCTTAAAGGGGTCAGACAGGGAGGTCAGACATCATGACTGCCGACGATACCGACGACTTCGACATCGTGGCGACGAATCCGGCCGCCTATTACACCGGCCCCGCCGATGTGTTCGACGATCCCGACCTCACGCGCGAGCAGAAGCTGCGCCTGCTGGAGGAATGGGAGATCGACCTGACGCGCCAGCTGGAATCCGACGGCGAGGGCATGGCCCAGGGCACGGACCAGAAAGACGAGGGCAAGCGCGCGAACGACGCCGCGCTGCTGAAGCAGGTGTCGAACTGGCGCCGCCGGGCGATCGAGGAAGACATGGCCTCGGCGAAGACCACCGCCATCGGCCGCGTCTGGCATCGTATCTTCAGAAGCGACAAGCCGCGCGCCGCCGCTTGAGGCCGCAGGCGTCCCTCGGCGCGGCGCGCTGAGGCCGGCGCACAGCAGGCAGACGGAACGCAGGCTGAGAGACGAAAGGCGGAGAGGGCTGTCGCAAGTCCTCTCCGCCGGACTTACATCCAGGGCACTCATGTCGCGCTACGCCATCCAGCACCGCACCCATTACCGCTATGCCCGCCCCGTGACGCTGGGGCCGCACCGGCTGATGGTGCGCCCGACCGACAGCCACGATCTGCGGCTGGAGAGCGCGACGCTGACGCTGTCGCCGCTGGCCCGCGTGCGCTGGGCGCACGACGTGTTCGGCAATTCCATCGCCACCGTCACCTTCGATGCGCCGACCGACGAATTGCTGATCGTCAGCCATCTTGAGGTCACGCGCTATTCGCTGGGCGACGCGGCGATCGAGCTGTTGCCCGAGGTGGCGAGCTATCCCTTCATCTATGCCCCCGACGACCGCGCCAATCTGGGGCCGTTCCTGGTGTGCCGCTATGGCCAGTGCGGCCCCGCGGTGATGGCCTGGGCGCAGGAGATCGTGCGGCCCGGCGCCGATACGCTGCGGGCGCTGCGCGATCTGAACGCCGCGATCCGCACGGGCTTCGCCTATAGCGCGCGCTTTGCGGCTGGCGTGCAGACGCCGAGCGAAACGCTGTCGCTGCGCTCGGGCACCTGCCGCGATTTCGCGACGCTGTTCATCGAGGCGGCGCGGGCGCTGGGCTTCGGCGCGCGCTTCGTCACCGGCTATCTCTACGATCCGGCGCTGGACGCCGGGGCGGGCGCGGGCATCGCCGGCGCGGGCGCGACCCATGCCTGGGCCGAAGTCTATCTGCCCGGGCCGGGCTGGGTGGAGTTCGACCCCACCAACGGCCTCATCGAGAGCCCGATCCTGCTGCGCGTCGGCGTCGCCACCGACGCCGAACACGCCGTGCCGGTGAGCGGATCGTATACCGGGCTTCCGGAGGACGTGATCGCCGTCGATATCGAGGTGAAGGTGACGGCCCTGCAGGGGACCGGCGCCGCGCCGCACGCGCCGCCGGACAGCGCCGCGACCCCGGCGGTGCAGGGCGAAAGCGAAACCGAGCCGATGCAGCAGGAATTGCCGGACGCGCCGGCCCCCATCGCGCATCGCACCGCAGCCTGATAGGAAGGGGCATGATCGCCCGCATCCTCGCCGTTATCGTCGTCGTCTATCTCGTGCTGGTTTCGGCCGGCGTCGCCATCGTGTGGCTGCTGAGCCCCAAGATCGGCTTTCTGGGCGGGCTGGCCGCCGCCGCGGCCGTGTTCGCGCTGATCGCCTGGGGGATCATCCGCGTGGTGGCGCAGCGCCTGAAAGGCGTGATGGCGATGGTGCGGATGATGCAGGGCGGCGGGATGCCGGGAGGCATGCCAGGCATGGGGCCCGGAGGTCCGGCGCCGGGGCGTCAGACGATCGACGGCGAAATCCTGAACCGCGGGCCGTAACGCGCACACGGCGCGGATGGTGCTGCCAGTGAGGATCGAACTCACGACCTCTCCCTTACCAAGGGAGTGCTCTACCACTGAGCTACGGCAGCCTGTCCGGCGGGAGGGCGGTGCTATACAGGAACCATCGCCCG
>JAKOQZ010000229.1 GCA_029778105.1 Pseudomonadota bacterium
CCTGCTCTTCGAGCGCCGCGTCTTCCACGCCGCCTTCGCGGTCGAGGACCAGAAGGAAGGCATGGCCGCCTTCGTCGAGAAGCGCAAGCCCAACTTCAAGCATCGCTGAGGCCCATCATGTACGAAACCCTGGAAATCGAACGGGCCGGCAAGGTCGCCACGCTGTGGATGAACCGCCCGGCCGTCTTCAATGCCTTTGACGAACAACTGATCGCCGAACTGGCTGCCGCCTGCAAGGAGCTCGATACCGATGCCAGCGTCCGCGTCGTCATCCTCGCCGGGCGCGGCAAGCATTTCTCGGCCGGTGCCGACCTCAACTGGATGAAGCGCGCCGCGCAATTCACCCATGAGCAGAACGTCGCGGACGCCCGCAAGTTCGCCGGCATGCTGCGCACCCTGGCCGACATGAGCAAGCCGACCATCGCCCGCGTGCAGGGCGCCGCCCTCGGCGGCGGCACCGGCCTGACCGCCGCCTGCGACATGGCGGTGGCCAGCGACGATGCCGCTTTCTCCACCTCCGAGGTCAAGTTCGGCATCATCCCGTCGGCGATCAGCCCCTACGTGCTGCGTGCCATCGGCCCGCGCCACGCCCTGCGCTACTTCCAGAGCGCCGAGCGGATCAGCGCCCAGCGCGCCCTGGCCATCGGCCTGGTCGGCGAGGTGGTGCCGCGCGACGAGCTCGACGACTGCATCGCCGGTATCGTCGATGCGCTGCTGGCCGGCGGCCCGCAGGCCCAGCGCGCGGCCAAGGACCTGATCGCCGCCGTGCATGGGCGGCCGATCGACGATGCGGTGAGCGAGGAAACGGCCCAGCGCATCGCCCGCCAGCGCGCCACCGCCGAAGCGAAGGACGGCATCGCAGCCTTCCTCGACAAGCGACCGCCCGCCTGGCTGGCGTGAGGGAGGCGCGACAGGGCGAGCCTGTCGCGTGCCCTCTGCGTCAGAGCGAGGAGGGGGTGGGATAAATTACATAAGTGGCAATTTGTCGTAAAATGCCATTTTGACTCGTTCGGTCTCGTGATGATCTTCCGCGCCTTCCTCCTTGCCGCCCTGCTCATGCCGGCCTGGGCCGCCGCCCAATCGGCCACCTACCGGTTCTCGCCGGTCAATCAGTGGGACATCAACAACACCGCGGCCTACTGGAACCCGATCATTCGCTACGTCAGCGACAAGAGCGGGGTGAAGCTGGAACTGAAGATCGGCCGTACCTCGGCCGACACCACGGCCTATGTGCTGACCCAGGAGGTGGAATTCGTCTTTTCCAACCACCTGTTCAGCCCGGAGCGCGATCAGTTGGGCTGGAAGGTCTTCGGTCGCCGGTGGACCCCGCCGCTGCAAGGGCAGATCGCCGTGCCG
>JAKOQZ010000032.1 GCA_029778105.1 Pseudomonadota bacterium
GCGATGGCCTCGACGGCGTAGGGGTCGATATCCGTGGCCGTGACCTCGGCGGCCCCGCCCAGCATCGCGGCGATGGCGCAGAGCCCCGAGCCGCTGCCGCAATCGAGCACGCGCCTGCCGCGCACCAGATCGGGATGATCCAGCAGGTGCCGCGCCACGGCCTGACCGCCCGCCCAGGCGAACGCCCAGTAGGGCGGCGGCACGCCCTTTTCGGCCAGCGCCTCCTCGCTCATCCGCCAGATCGGATAGATCTCGGCGGCGAGGCGCAGCCGGATTTCCGGCGTGTGGGGCGGCGCGGTCCAGTCGGTATTGGCCGCGATGAAGTCGCGGATCGCGGCGCTCACGAGGTTGCGGGGACGTCGCCGGTCGGGGCGCCTTCCAGCATTTCGTTGCGGCGGCGCAGGCCGCGCCCGCCCTGGATGCCGCCGGTGCCCGACGGGCGCGAGGTCGCCTGACGGATCACGTCGAAATAGCCGGGGCGCACTTCCATGCGGCTGGTGATGCCCTTGGCTTTCAGCATCCGGTGCATCAGCGGCAGGCGATAGCAGGGCACCCAGAACAGCAGGTGATGCTCGACATGGTAGTTCACCCAGTAAGGGGCGAGCAGGGCGCGCGCGAGCGGGTTGGCGATCGTGGTGCGCGCGTTGCGGAAGGGATCGTTGTTGTCGGGCACGACCGCGTGTTCGGCGATATTCCGCACGCGGACGATCACCTGGAACCAGGTGAGCATCGGCCCGAGCCACAGCACCGGATAAAGCCACCAGAAGCCCGCCGCGATGCAAGCCGCGAGGATGACCGCGTTGGTGCCGAGCCACCCTGCGAGCGTCGCCCATTGGCCGCGCTTGATGACGCTGGCGAAGGCGGCCTTGCGCTGCTGGTAGCCGGTCTGCCCGGTGATGTCGCGGATCAGCTTGCGGCGGAAGCTCTCGCGCGTGATCGGGAAGTGCTTCGAGAGCTCCAGATCGGGATCGTCGGGCTGCTGCGTGCTGCGGTGATGCTTGAGGTGATAGACGCGGTAGGGAACGAGATCGGTGAAGACCGGATAGGCGAGGAACCACTGTCCCAGAAAATCGTTCAGCCGCTTCGATTTCGTCAGGATGCCGTGCGCCGCGTCGTGCATCAGGATGGCGAGGCCGAGCTGGCGCGAGCCGATCACGATGAAGGCCAGCGGCGCGAGCCACCACTGCCAGGCGGTCAGCGCCATCGCGCCGGCGATCACGCCCCAGGCATGCGCCACGCACAGAACGCCCAGCGCGTCGGATGCATGCCGGACACGGTCGAGTTCCGCAGGCGTGAACAGGTCGCTGGCCTTGACGCGATGATAGACGCTCATGGCGGCAAGAATAGGCTCAGAAGGTGAATTGGTCCATCACGCTGCGCTCCAGCGCCACGCCGGCCAGCAGGCTGAGGAACAGGATCGCGCCCGCGTCGCGGTTGGAGCGGAACACGGCGAGGCATGACGTAGCGTTATCCAGCTTGACGCGCACGATCTGGCCCGCGAGCTGGAACGCCAGAATGGCGAGGCCGAGATAGTAGGCCTGGTGCAGCTTCACCTGCAGGCCCGCGACCGTCCAGCAGACGATCGCGCCGCCATAGAGCAGCCACAGCATCGGCTTGGTCGCCGCGCCGAACATCAGCGCGGTCGACTTCACGCCGACGATGGCGTCGTCTTCCTTGTCCTGGTGCGCATAGATCGTGTCGTAGCCGATGGTCCACAGGATGCAGCCGACGAACAGCAGATAGGGCGGCAAAGCGAGGTCGCCGTGGATGACGGCCCAGCCCATCGGCGCGCCCCAGTTGAAGGCGACGCCGAGCACCGCCTGCGGCCAGTGGGTGATGCGCTTCATGAACGGATAGATCGCGACGGGCACGAGCGAGGCGAGGCCGAGCAGAACCGAGAAACGGTTGAACTGCAGCAGAACGGCGAGGCCGGTCAGGGCGAGCAGAACGAGAAAGACGAGCGCGCCGCGCACGCTGATCGCGCCGGAAGGCAAAGGCCGCCCGCGCGTGCGGGCGACCGCCGCGTCGATGTCGCGGTCGGCGATGTCGTTCCACACGCACCCCGCCGCGCGCATCGCGATCGCCCCGACGGCGAAGAGCAGCGCGTAGAGGAGCAGGCGGGAGAGCGGCACGTTCAGCCCGTGCGCGCCCAGGGTGAGGCCGAAGGCGCAGGGCCAGAAGAGCAGCCAGAACCCGATGGGCCTGTCGAACCGCGCCAGCCGCAGCCAGGGCTGCAGCCCGGCCGGGGCGCGGTCGACGAAGCTGCGCCTGACCGAGTCGGCGGGTTTGGGGGCGGCGGCCATGGACTCTCCCGGCGCCCTTGACCGGACGCGCTGAGCCGCCTGTATAGCCATACGCGGCTGGAGCGAAAGGCGAACCCACACGTGGCGGTTGAAGAAGGCGATCTCGTCGAACCCGGCGGCAAGGTGCGGCTGTTCGTGGAACAGCCCATCGCGGCGGGCACGCCCGTGACGCTGGATGACGGGCAGGCGCATTACCTCAGGCATGTGATGCGCGCGCGGGCCGGCACGGCGGTGCAGATCTTCAACGGCCGCGACGGCGAATGGCGCGCGGTGCTGGCTCTCTCGTCACGGCGCGGCGCCGCGGCGACCCCGCAGCGTCAGACCCGGCCGCAAGGCGCATCCGGCGATCTGTGGCTCTGCTTCGCGCCGGTGAAAAAGGCGGCGTCCGAATTCGTGGCCCAGAAGGCGACCGAGCTGGGGGTCAGCGAGCTGCGTCCCATCGTCACGCGCCGCACCATCGTCAGCCGGGTGAATGTCGACCGCATGCTGGCCAACGCCATCGAAGCGGCCGAGCAATCGGACAGGCTGGACGTGCCGGCCTGTCAGGCGCCGTTGCCGTTGATGGCGATGCTGGGGGCGTGGCCGTCGAACCGGGCCCTGATTTTCTGCGACGAAGGCGGCGCGCCGCCCATGCTGGAGGCGCTGAAGGCGCTGCCGCCCGGCCCGGCCGCGATCCTGTCGGGCCCGGAAGGCGGGTTCGATCCGGAGGAGCGGGCGGCGATCCGGGCCCTGCCGCAGTGCGTGCCGGTGTCGCTGGGCCCCCGCATTCTGAGGGCCGACACGGCGGCCCTGGCGGCCCTGGCGGTGTTTCAGGCGATCCGCGGCGCTTGAACCGGCGTGAATGAAGAACGATATGTTCACCGCTTGTGGGTAGCAGACGGCCAAAGGCCGCTGCCAAGGGGGGATGCATGTCGGTACCGCAACAAGGCGGCGGCCTGATCGAAAGCCGCGACGAACTCGCGGGCTTTCTGGAATCCGGCTGCAAGCCCAAGGCCGACTGGCGCATCGGCACCGAACACGAGAAATTCGGCTTCCGCCTCGATAGCCATGCCTCGCCCGCCTATGAGGGCGAAAACGGCATCCGGGCCCTGCTGGAAGGCATGAAGCGCTTCGGCTGGGAAGGCGTCTATGAGGGCGAGACGATCATCGGCCTCAAACACGGCATGGGCGCGATCAGCCTGGAGCCGGGCGGCCAGTTCGAGCTGTCGGGCGCGCCGCTGAAGACGATCCACGAGACCTGCGCCGAAGTGAATACGCATCTGGAGCAGGTGCGCGAGGTTGCGACCGGGCTGAATCTCGGCTTCCTCGGCCTCGGCTTTCACCCCACCGCCACGCGCGAGCAGACCCCGGTGATGCCCAAGGGCCGCTACAACATCATGCGCGCCTATATGCCCAAGGTCGGCGGTTATGGCCTGGACATGATGCTGCGCACCTGCACGGTGCAGGTGAATCTCGATTTCGCGAACGAAGCCGACATGGCGAGGAAGCTGCGCGTCGCCTTCGCGCTGCAGCCCGTCGCAACGGCGCTGTTCGCCAACTCGCCGTTCCGCGAAGGCCGGCCCAACGGGTTCCTCAGCTATCGCTCGCAGATCTGGACCGATACCGACAATGCCCGCTCGGGCATGCTGCCCTTCGTCTTCGAGGAAGGCTTCGGCTTCGAGCGCTATGTCGACTACGCGCTCGATGTGCCGATGTATTTCGTCTATCGCGACGGCAAATATATCGACGCGAGCGGCCAGTCGTTCCGCGACTTCCTGGATGGCAAGTTGCCCGCGCTGCCGGGCGAGAAGCCGACGCTGTCAGACTGGGCCGATCATCTCACCACGATCTTCCCGGAAGTGCGCCTCAAGAAATATATCGAGATGCGCGGCGCCGA
>JAKOQZ010000230.1 GCA_029778105.1 Pseudomonadota bacterium
CGAAATCGTCATCGCCGGCATCGCCGACGGTTGCCGTCAGGCGGGCTGCGCGCTGATCGGCGGCGAGACCGCCGAGATGCCCGGCATGTACGCCAAGGGCGACTACGACCTCGCGGGCTTCGCCGTCGGCGCGGTCGAGCGCGACGCGGTGCTGCCCAAGACCGCTGAGATGGCGGACGGCGACGTGGTGCTGGGCCTCGCCTCCAGCGGCGTCCATTCCAACGGCTTCTCGCTGGTGCGCCGCCTGCTGGAGCTGAACGGCATCGGCTATGACGCGCCCCTGCCCTTCGCGCCGGAGACCACGGTGGGACAGGCGCTGATCCAGCCGACGAAGATCTATGTGAAGGCGATGATGGCCGTGCTGGCCCGGCACAGGGTGAAGGGCTTCGCCCACATCACCGGCGGCGGCCTCACCGAGAACATCCCGCGCGCCGTGCCCGAAGGCCTCGACATCGAGATCAATCTGTCGGCCTGGAAGCTGCCCAAACTGTTCGGCTGGCTGCAGGGGCTGGGCGGGATCGATCCGGCCGAACTTCTGCGCACCTTCAACTGCGGCATCGGCATGACGGCCATCGTCGCCGCCGAAGAGGCGGACGCCGTGATCGCCGCCTTCGCGGAAGCCGGCGAAACGGCGGTGAAGATCGGCCGGCTTGTCGTCGGGCACGGCGAGGCCACGGTGGTCTATCGCGGCGCGCTGGAGGGCGCGTGACGGCGAAGCTGAAGGTCGCCGTCGTCATCTCGGGCGGCGGTTCGAACCTCAAGGCGCTGATCGCCGCTGCGGCGCAGCCCGGCGCCGCCTTCGAAGTGACCCACGTCTTCTGCAATCGCCCCGGCGCCGGCGGGCTGGCGCACGCTGCGGCGGCCGGCATTCCCACCATGGTGATCGATCACAAGGGCTTCAGTTCGCGCGGGGCCTTCGACGCTGCGCTGGACACGGCGCTGCGCACCGCCGAGCCCGACATCGTGGCGCTGGCGGGGTTCATGCGCATCCTCACCGCGCCCTTCATCGAAAGCTGGAGGGGCAAGATGACCAACATCCACCCCTCGCTGCTGCCGCTCTACAAGGGGCTGCATCCGCACCGGCAGGCGCTGGAGGCCGGCGCGACCATGCATGGCTGCACGGTGCACTGGGTGACGCCGGGCGTCGACGAAGGTCCGATCATCGCGCAGGCCGAAGTGCCGATCCTGCCCGGCGATACGGAAGAAACCCTGCAGGCGCGCACGCTGATCGCGGAGCACAAGCTCTATGCGCAGGCGCTGACGATGATCGCCAACGGCGAGGCCAGTTTCCCGCCGTCGTCATCCTGAGATGCGCGCGCCAGCGCGCCTCGAAGGACGCGACAGCTCAAACGAAAAGGGGCGGCTCGAGGCCGCCCCTTCGCGCAGGCATGGCCGAATGGATCAGCCGACGATTTCGGCGTCGGTGAAGAAATAGGCGATCTCGCGCGCGGCGCTGGCCGGCGAGTCCGAGCCGTGGACCGAATTGGCTTCGATCGATTCCGCGAATTCCTTGCGGATCGTCCCGGCGTCGGCATTCGCGGGGTTGGTCGCGCCCATCACGGTGCGGTAGGCGGCGATGGCGTTCTCGCCTTCCAGCACCTGAACGACCACCGGGCCGGAGGTCATGAAGGCGACCAGATCGCCGAAGAAGCCGCGCTCCTTGTGCTCGGCGTAGAAGCCCTCGGCCTTCTCCTTGGAGAGGCGGATGCGCTTCTGGGCGATGATCTTCAGGCCCGAGCCCTCGATCACGGCGTTGATCTTGCCGGTGATGTTGCGGCGGGTCGCGTCGGGCTTGATGATCGAGAAGGTACGTTCGAGGGCCAATTCGGCCTCCTTGTTTGCATTGCAGCGGAAAACTGGCGCGGCTTATAGCGGGGGCCCCGTCGCCGGAGCAAGCGGGCGTTTGCGTGGCCTTCGCAACTGCGATAAGCCCCGCCCGTTATGCTCACCATCGACGATTTTTCCTGCCGGATCGCCGGCCGCCTGATCATTGACCATGCCTCGGCCTTCATCCCGGCCGGGCACAAGGTCGGGCTTGTCGGCCGTAACGGCTCGGGCAAGACTACGCTGTTCAAGGCGATCCAGGGACGGATCGAGAGCGAGAGCGGCCGCATCACCCTGCCCAAGGGCCTGCGCATGGGCGGCGTGGCGCAGGATGCGCCCGCCAGCCAGACCTCACTGCTGGACGTGGTGCTGGCCGCCAATACCGAGCGCGCGGCCCTGCTGGCCGAGGCGGAA
>JAKOQZ010000033.1 GCA_029778105.1 Pseudomonadota bacterium
CCCGCGGCAAGATCGTCTCCCTCGTCGCGGAGACATCCGAGAAAGACGGCGCCACGATCACCCGCCATCGCATGTCGCTGATGACCGACACCGGCCTCGTCCAGTTCGTGCTCGAGGAAGGCCGCGATATCCAGTTCACCAACGAGGACCTCAACGCCAAGGTCAACCAGGCCCTCACCGCGCTCGCCGCCAACCGGCAGCGCGAACTGCGTACGCTCAAGATCACCGCCCGCGGCGAGGGCTCGCGCACCGTCACCGTCGGCTTCGTCATCGAAGCGCCCTTATGGAAAACCTCCTATCGCCTCGTCACCGGCGCCGACGGCAAGGCCCGCATGCAGGGCTGGGCGGTCATCGAGAACGCCAGCGGTGCCGACTGGAAAGACGTCGAGCTCACCCTCGTCTCCGGCAACCCCGTCACTTTCAAACAGGCGCTCTACGACAAATACTACGTTCAGCGCGACAGCGTGCCCGTCGAAGTTCTCGGTCGCGTCACCCCGCGCCGCGACGACGGCAGCACCGGCGGCGAAGACACCGACTGGGGCCAGAATGGCCAGGGTACGCCCGTGGAGCCGCCGCCCGCTCCACCGCCGGCGCCCATGCCTGCGCCCGCTGCCGAAAAGGCCGCCGTCGAGGATAACGTCGTGGTGACCGGCTCGCGCATGACCACCGAACCGGGCCAGGTCGCGGCGGAAAGCCAGGAGTCCGCAACCTCCGTGATCTTCACCCTGTCCAACGCCGTCACCGCCGGCTCCGGCCAGACTCTCGCCGTCCCCATTCTCGACCGTGAGGTCCCGGCCCAGCTGATCTCGTTCTATCAGCCCTACACGCACCCCACCCACCCGCTTTCGGCAGTCAAGCTCACCAACGACACCGGCACGGGCCTGCCGCCGGGCATCGCGACGCTGTTCGATTCCAGCGGGGGGCGCACCGTCTTCTCCGGCGACGCCGTGCTCAGCATCCTGCCCATCGGCGAGAACCGCATTCTCTCCTTCGCCGTCGACCAGAAAGTCACCGTCGACGCCTCCGACAGCCGTGACGACACCGTCAGCGGTGCCAAGCTGGCGGGCGGCGTCCTGGAAATCCAGATCGTCCAGCGCAAGACCAATACCTATTCAATCAAGGGCGCGGCCAACGAAGACCGCACGGTCGTCATCGAGACCCCACGCTACAACTGGGAGCTGAAGTCGCACGACCTTTCAAAGACCGACGCGACCTATAACTATCTGCGCATCCCTGTGGCGGTCGGCGCGGGCAAGACCGAAAAGCTCGACGTCGTCTGGGAGAACGTCGCCAGCAACACCATCACCAATGTCGATCAGCTCGGCGCCACCGACTACGCCTACTACGCCAGCGCCGACAGCAAGCTGCCCGACGCCATCCGCGCGGCGTTCGTTCGCATGGGCGAATTTCAGGCGGCCATCGACGCGCCGGCCTACGCCATCCAGCAGCTCGACGCCGAGCGCGACCGCATCTTCGCCGAGCAGGAACGCATTCGCGCCAATCTGGCCTCGGTCCCGGAGGGCAGCGACATGCAGCGCCGCTATCTGGCGTCGCTGGCGACGCAGGAAGACCGCCTCGCGGCCATCGCGACCGAACGCGCATCGCGCGATTCGGAACGCAACGCCGCCCGCGACGCGCTCCACAGCTACGTCATGTCGCTGACTTTATAGCTGGTGATATCCCCTCCCCGCCGCACAGGCGGCGGAGAGGGGCTCATACCCAACGCCTCAGGCCGCCTGCGATACCTTCGCGGCCTGCGGCTTGCCATCATAGACGAAGGCGGCGTCATCTAGGTCGATGACCGGGAAAATATCCTTCTCCGCCCAATAGTCCTGCGTGTGCTGCCATTCCGGTTTGTCGCCCCGCTTGGGCAGCAGATGCAGCCCACGCATCAGATAGCCCGGATTGAAGTTCTCGGAATCGATCCAGGGCAGGATTTTCATATCCTTGTCCTCTGGGCGCAGCGCCACTTCCACCTGCCTGGCGCCCTTCTTGTCCATGTGCTTGAGCAGGCGGCACACAAAGTCGGACACCAGGTCGGCGCGCAGCGTCCAACTCGCCCGGAAATAACCGAACACCCACACCATGTTGGGCACGCCCGTGAACATCATCCCCCGATAGGTAACGGTCTTCGACATATCCAGCTTCTGGCCGTTCACCGTGAAGTCGATGTCGCCCTGGACGCACAGGTCGAACCCCGTCGCCGTGATGATGACATCCGCCTCCAGCGTCTCGCCCGATTTGAGCAAGATGCCGTCCGCCGTGAAGCGGTCGATATGCCCGGTCACGACCGACGCCTTGCCCGACGCGATGCCCTGGAACAGGTCGCCGTCCGGCACGAAGGCGATGCGCTGCTGCCAGGGGCGATAGGTCGGCGTGAAATTCTTCGCCACCTCTTCTTCCGGCAGGAACATCTTCACCGCGCCCAGCAATTCCTGCGTCAGCGCCTCGCTGTCCTCGAACGAGCGGCGGGTCAGCGTGTCGCCGTCCTTCAGGATGCGGCGGCGCACAATCTCGTGGATCCAAGCCGGGTCCACCTCAAGCTCGCGCAGCTGATCGGCCAGATCGTTCGCGTTGCGCCCCGGAATGAAATAGGTCGGCGAGCGCTGCAGCATGGTCACGTGCTTGCAGTCGCCCGCGATCGCCGGCACCAGCGTCGCCGCCGTCGCGCCCGACCCGATCACCACGACCCGCTTGTCCTTCAGGTCCAGATCGTCCGGCCAGGTCTGCGGATGGACGATCCGCCCCTTGAAGTCCGACATGCCCGGCCATTCGGGCGTATAGCCCTGCGAATGGCGATAATAGCCCTGGCACATCCACAGGAAATTGCAGGTGAAGGTCAGCTTCTCGCCGGTCGCGACTTTCTCGGCCGTCAGCGTCCACAGCGCATCGTCCTTCGACCACGACGCCGTCAGGATCTTGTGGCCGTAGCGGATGTGCTTGGCGATATCGTTTTCCTCGATCACCTCGCCCATATATTTGAGGATCTCTTCGGCGGTCGCGATCGGCGATCCCACCCACGGCTTGAAGCGATAACCGAACGTGTAGAGATCGCTGTCCGAGCGGATGCCCGGATATTTGTGCGTCAGCCAGGTGCCGCCAAAGCTCTCCTGCACCTCCAGAATGGCGAAGCTCTTGTCCGGGCACTGGGTCTTGAGGTGATAGGCCCCACCCACGCCCGAGATGCCCGCCCCCGCGATGATCACGTCGAAATGTGTTGTGCTCATGTTTCCACCCGATCGTTTTTGAATGCGTATGGGGCGAAGGTTGGCACGCCTCCGCCCGTCCGTCATTCGACAATTGTCGACGCCTGAACCTTGTCCGATCGACCGGCGCGGTCCTTGATCCTGGTCAAGAACCGCGCGAGTTTGCGCAATATCGTGTCGCAACAAGGCGTTATCCCGACTTTTTACGCGCGATCCGGGGTGTTAGACTGCAGCTTCAACGTCATTCAGCCGCGACAAAGTCGTCCCAGGGTTCCCTCATGCCTGCCTACCGTTCACGTACCACCACGCATGGCCGCAATATGGCGGGCGCTCGCGGCCTCTGGCGCGCCACCGGCATGAAGGACAGCGATTTCGGCAAGCCGATCATCGCCATCGCGAACTCCTTCACCCAGTTTGTCCCCGGCCACGTCCATCTCAAGGATCTCGGCCAGCTCGTCGCGCGTGAGGTCGAACAGGCGGGCGGCGTCGCCAAGGAGTTCAACACCATCGCCGTCGATGACGGCATCGCGATGGGGCATGACGGCATGCTCTACAGCCTGCCCTCGCGCGAACTGATCGCCGACGCCGTCGAATACATGGTCAACGCCCATTGCGCCGACGCGCTGGTCTGCATCTCGAACTGCGACAAGATCACGCCGGGCATGCTGATGGCGGCGCTCCGCCTCAACATCCCCACCGTGTTCGTGTCGGGCGGCCCGATGGAAGCCGGCAAGGTCCTGCTCTCCACCGGCGCCCGCAAGGTCGATCTCATCGACGCGATGATCGCGGCCGGCGACGACAAGGTCAGCGACGACGACGTCAAGGTGATCGAGCGTTCGGCCTGCCCCACCTGCGGCTCGTGCTCGGGCATGTTCACCGCCAATTCGATGAACTGTCTCACCGAAGCGATGGGCCTCTCCCTGCCCGGCAACGGCTCGGTCCTCGCCACGCACGCCGACCGCAAGGCGCTCTTCCTCGAAGCCGGCCGCACCATCGTCAAGCTCGCGCGCCGCTATTACGAGCAGGACGACGCGTCCGTCCTCCCGCGCGCCATCGCCAGCTTCAAGGGTTTCGAAAACGCCATGACGGTCGATATCGCTATGGGCGGCTCAACCAACACCGTGCTCCACCTCCTCGCCGCAGCCGAGGAAGCCGGCGTCCCCTTCACGATGGCCGACATCGACCGCCTCTCGCGCCGCGTCCCCTGTCTCTGCAAGGTCGCGCCCAACAAGGCCGATGTGCACATGGAAGACGTTCACCGCGCCGGCGGCATCATGGGCATCCTCGGCGAGCTCGATCGCGGCGGCCTCATCCATACCGATCTGCCCACCGTCCACAGCGCCACGCTGAAAGACGCGCTCGACGCCTGGGACATCGCCCGCGCGCCCTCCGACGCCGTGAAGCGCTTCTACGCAGCGGCGCCCGGCGGCGTGCCCACGCAAACGGCCTTCAGCCAGGACCGCCGCTACGACTCCATCGACACCGACCGCGCGAACGGCGTCGTCCGCTCGGTCGAGCACGCCTTCAGCAAGGATGGCGGCCTCGCGGTCCTGTTCGGCAATCTGGCGCTCGACGGCTGCATCGTGAAGACCGCCGGCGTCGACGAGAGCATCCTGAAATTCTCCGGCCCCGCGCGCGTCTTCGAAAGCCAGGACAGCGCGGTGCTCGGCATCCTCAACGGCCCGGTTCAGGCCGGCGATGTCGTCGTCATCCGCTATGAAGGCCCCAAGGGCGGCCCCGGCATGCAGGAGATGCTCTATCCGACCAGCTATCTGAAATCGAAAGGTCTCGGAAAGGCGTGCGCCCTCATCACCGATGGCCGCTTCTCCGGCGGCACCTCCGGGCTCTCCATCGGCCACGCCTCACCTGAGGCGGCGGAAGGCGGTGCCATCGGGCTCGTCCAGGACGGCGACCGCATCGAGATCGACATCCCCAACCGCGCGATCCGCCTCGCCATCTCCGACGCCGAGCTCGACCTTCGTCGCGCAAAGATGGACGCTCGCGACGACGGCTGGCAGCCCGCCGAACAGCGCGCCCGCAAGGTGTCGCAGGCCCTTCAGGCCTATGCCGCCCTGACCACCAGCGCCGCGCGCGGCGCCGTGCGCGACGTCACCCAGCTCCGCAAGGCCGCCAAACCCGCCCGACGTCCCGCAGCCGAAGCGGCGGAATAGGTCCCGCGACGACGCCAGGCGTCAATCCGCCAGCGCCTGGGTCCGCCGCAGCCACATCCGCGTCGGCACCGCTTCGGCCTTCCGGGCGATCCGCTCCGCCACCAGCGCATCCGCCGCGTGCCGGTCGCCGGCACGGATCGCCGCCTCCAGCGCCGTCCAGCTCAGGATGTCCCGCTGCGCATGGCTGCCGCCAAAGGCCGCCGCGCGCGGCATCGCGTCCAGCAGATGCGACAGCGCCTCCGCATAGCGCCCGCGGCCGAAGGCGGCGAACCCGCGCGCCGACGGCAGACCGGCCAGCCGCGCCATCATCGCATTCGTGTCTTCGCCCGCCGCGGCCCGCTCCAGCGTCGCGATCTGCGAATCCGCCTCCGCGTCCATGCCCAGCGCCGCGAACGCCATCACGGCATGAACGTCGTTGAACGCGCTGATCCCATGCTGAAGCCGCAGCGCCCACTTCTCCGCCACGTTAGCCCAGCGCGCGCCGACATCGTGGCCCAGCGCCCAGATGCGCCACAGCAACGCCGAGGCGTCCACCAGCTCCAGCGCCTGCCCCAACCCGCCAGCCGCGATGTGCCGGTCATAGATCTCCAGAGCCGCATCCGGCTCCCCATGGTCGATCCGCATCAGCGCCCCGTGCCACCACAGGTGATAGGCCAACAGCCCTTCCGGGTCCCATCCGGCGCTCGTCTCGTCGATCCATTTCAGACCGGCCGGCACGCGCCCTTCCATCTCCATCACATGCGCCACGGCATGCGCGGCCCACGCATCGCGCGGCTCGATCGCGACGGCTTCGCGACCCAGCGCTTCGGCGCGCCCGTACTCGCCTGCTTCCTCGTGCCCGAAGGCCAGCATCCCCAGAACAAAGCCATGGCCACGTATCGAGGGGTTCCATTGCTTCGCGACGCGCAGCACGCGGTCGCGCAGCATCAGCGACTGGCCCTGAAAGAAATCGCCCTGCTGCGCGAACTGGATCGCCAGAATGTCGTGCGGGTGATCCATCGCGATCCGCCCCCAGGCTTCGGTCGCGCCCGCGATGTCGCCATCCGCCCAGCGCTTGGCCGCAGCATAATGCGACCGCTCGCGCTCATTCGCAGCCCCCAGCAGAGCTTCGGCCGCCGTCAGCGCCCGTCGCGTGTGCGGCTCGAACGTCTTGTCCATCGCCGTGGCGAACAGGGCGCCCAGAAAGATATGTCCCATCGCGAAATCGGGGTGGGCCTTCAGTGCATCGGCGACCATGCCAACCGGGTCGCCGCGAAAAGCGTTCAGCATCCCGACCGCATCGTCCAGCGCCGTCACCGCGTCCGCCGCATGATGCGACACTGCGTTGCCTTGTGCGTCTTTCACCGAACTCTCCTGTTCTCGCCCGCCCGTCGAACCGTCCACACTTTGGCGGCCTCAGCCACCGCTGCGGGCTTCACACCGCCTTAAGCCCGGCCAGCACGCCGGACACCGCGCCCGGCAGGTCGTCGGCGATCAGTCCCGGCCCGAGCGCGCGCGCCGCCGCACCGTGCAGGAACACGCCGGCGCACGCCGCCTCGAACGCAGGTGCGCCCTGCGCCAGCGCCCCGCCGATCAGCCCGGCCAGCACATCGCCGCTCCCCGCCGTCGCCAGCCACGGCGGCGAAAGCGCATCGATCGCCGCCCGCCCGTCCGGCGCGGCCACCACCGTGTCCGCACCCTTCAACAGCACCACGGCGCCGCACCGCGCCGCCGCGGCGCGCACCGCAGTCAGCCTGCCGGTCACCGGCAGGTCCGCCGCAAGATCCGGAAACACACGCGCGAACTCTCCCTCATGCGGCGTCAGCACGCACGCCCCATGCACCTTCAACCCCAGATGCATGCCCAGCAGCGTCAGCGCGTCCGCATCGATCACCGTCGCCCGCCGCGCCGCCAGCACGATCTCCAGTTGCTCGGCTTCGGCCTCGTCCAGACCCAGCCCCGGGCCGATCACCACCGCATTCTTGCGCGGGTCCGCCAGCAATGCGCCCGGCGTTTGCGCGCGCACCATCACCGATGTCACGTGGTTCGCGTGGACGCCCGCCGCCTCTTCCTGCGCCGCCAGCGTCACCAGCCCGGCGCCCGCCCGCGCCGCCGCCAGCGCCGCCAGCCGCGCCGCGCCGCCCGTCAGCCAGCCGCCCGACGCAACCACGCAATGGCCGCGCTGATATTTGTGCGCCGTCGGATCGCCGCGCCGTGACAGGCCTCCCGCGAGCGCCATCGCCGTCCCGCGCAGCGCCCCCGACAGCGCCGCCGCGGGCATGCCGATATCCGCCACCACCGTCTCGCCGCAGCGCTCCCGCCCGGGCATCAGCACATGACCCGGCTTGCGCCGCACGAACGTCACGGTCAGCGCGGCGTGGAAAGCCGTTCCTCCCGCCGCCAGTCCGGTATCGCCGTCGATCCCGCTCGGCGCGTCAATGCTGACCACGCGCTCCGCGATGCGCGCCGACGCCGCGGCCAGCCGCGCCGCCTCGCCGTCGAGCGGCCGCGACAGTCCGGCCCCGAACAGCGCATCGACGAACAGCTCGGCCATCGGATTGTCCGGCGAAACCGGCATCGTCACGCCGTCCCAGCGCCGGAACGCCTCAGCCGCGTCGCCCTTCAGCGCGCCGGGATCGGCGATCGACTCGCACCAGACCGGCCACCCCCGCGCCTTCAGCACGCGCGCCGCGACATAGCCGTCGCCGCCGTTGTTCCCCGGCCCGCACAACACCGCCATAGGCCGCGGCGTCCAGCGCCTGCCGATCTCGTCGGCCACCGCCAGGCCGGCCTTCTCCATCAAGGTCATCGACGGCACGCCTGCAGCGGGTGCAGCGGCGTCCGCCGCGGCCATCTCCGCCACGCTCATCAACGTCTCGAAGATCGGCGCGACGGGCATCAGAAATCCGGCGCGTGGCGCTGATGTTCCGGATGCGCCGCTTCGAAGGCGCGCGCGGCGCGCAGAACGCCGGCATCGTCGAACATCTTTCCGACGATCTGCAGCCCGATCGGCAGGCCCTCTTTCGTGAAGCCGCAATTGATCGATGCGGCCGGCTGCTGCGTCAGGTTGAAGGGATAGGAGAACGGCGTCCACTTCATCCAAAGCCAATAGGGGTCCAGTTCGCCCGGCCCGATGCGATCCACGCCGAAGGCCGGCACCGCCGTCGCGGGCGTCAGGATAAAGTCGAAATTCTCCATCCACTGCCGCATGGCGGCGCCATAGCGCCCGCGCGCGAGGTTCGCTTCGAAATACTGGCTGAGCGAATATTTCAGCCCGCCTTCCACCATCAGCTGCAGCCCGGCGTCCAGCATCGCGCGCTTCTCGTCCGGCAGAGCGCCCAGAAACTGTCCCGCCGCGCCCCACCACAGCGTGCGAAACGTCTCCGACGGATCGCCCAGCGGCGGATCGATCTCGTCGACCTGCGCACCCATCGCCTGAAAGGCCAGCGCCGCATGCTTCACCGCTTCGGCGACATCCGGATCGACATATTCTGCAAACCCCAGCGTCGGGCAGTAGGCGATGCGCGCCCCCTTCACGCCGTCCTCAAGACCCGCGGCGTAATCGGCCACCGCATTGGGCACCTGATACCAGTCGCGCGCATCCGCTTTCGCCATTTCGTTCAGCATCAGCGCGGCGTCCGTCACCGTCCGCGTCATCGGCCCCACATGCGCCAGCGTCCCGAACGGCGACAGCGGATAGGCCGCCACGCGGCCAAAGCTCGGCTTCAGCGCGAACGTGCCCGTGAAGCTCGCCGGAATGCGCACCGATCCGCCGCCATCCGTCCCCAGCGCCAGCGGCGCAAAACCTGCCGCCAGCGCCGCCGACGACCCGCCGCTCGATCCGCCCGGCGTCTTCGACAAGTCCCAGGGGTTGCGCGTGATGCCCGTCAGCGGGCTGTCATTGGAGCCCTTGTAGCCGAACTCCGGCGTCGTCGTTTTGCCCAGCGGCACGGCCCCGGCTTCCTTCAGCCGCGCGACGGACGGCGCATCGTCCGTCCACGGTTGATCGGCCTCGACCGTGCGCGATCCCCGCAGCGTCGGCCAGCCCCTGGTGATCAGCAGATCCTTGATCGCCACCGGCACCCCATCCAGCGGCGACAGCGGCGCATTCGCCATCCAGCGCTGCTCGCTGGCCTCGGCCGCCGCCATCGTCGTTCCGGCGTCGATCAGACAGAATGCGTTGACCCGCGCATCCAGCGCGTCGATCCGCGCAAGCAGGCCCTCGGCCACCTCGACCGGCGAGATTTCGCCGTTCGCGTAAGCCGCCGACAATGCGGCGGCGCTCATCCATTGGGGATCGTCGGTCTCGTCCATGACGACGAGCCTAGCGCACGACCGTTTCCGCCTCACGTCCCTTTTCGATCAGGCTGAGCCGCGTCCCGTCCGTCTCGAAAATGGTGATCGAGCCGTTCCCGGGCGAAAAGATCGTCGCCCTGTCGTCGCCAATGGCCGCCCCGACGGCCACATTGATCGCCACGAAATGGCTGAAGATTGCGCAGTCTTTCGGCTGGCGCACCAGTGTCGCCACCACGCCGTCACGCCAGGCCCGGCGCATCGCGTCCGCCTCGCGCCAGCGCCCCGACATCAGCCCGCGCAGCCAGGCTCCGCGGCCCTCCAGCGCGATGTCCGGCGAGGGCACCTCCGCCACGCCAGGCTCGATGCGCGCATGGATCGACCAGGCCATCTCCAGCGGCTCGGCCGTCTCGCGCGCCCGCGCCAGCGGGCTCGACAGGATCGCCATCGGCGTCAGCTTCGACAGCACATCGGCCGCCGCCTGCGCCTCGGCGCGCCCCGTCTCATCCAGCCCCGGATCGGCCGCCTCGGCCCAGCTCGCCGAAGCCTTGCCGTGCCGGACCATATAGATGCGGGCCATTAAACAGGGTCCGGCGTGAAGATGTTCTTGCCCGCTTCGTGGCGCACCGTGCCGCTCCGCTTCAGGCCCTCATGCGCCATCAGGTCTTCCAGCACCGCCCTGTCGGCCGGTGTGTTCGCCACGAACCGGCTCCCATCCTCCAGCCGCCCGATGATGATCCCCAGCATCGGACCGGAGCGGTCATGCACCACCGTATAGGTTTCGATCGTCCCCTTGCCGTTGGCCTCCACCGTCACCTTCGGGCGTTCGATGGCGTCGATCTCCTTCTGGTATTCCTTGGGATCGCGCCGCGTCCAAGGCCCCACCGTCGGCTCCGTCGAATAGATGCCCGCCGCATGCTTGGTCGCGAACCAGCCATTCCCGGTGACGAGGCCGAACGAGCCCGCGTCCTCGCGCACCTTGTGCAGCATCATGACGATCGAGTGCATGACATAGTTGTTCCCGGCCCCGCCGAAATACGGCAGGCCGCCGGTCACCGTCAGCCCGCGCTCGTCGTCGGCCGGGATGCCGAACGCATCCAGCGCGTACTCCACCGCGCTCGGGAAGCAAGAATAGAGATCCATGTGGTCGATATCGCCGATCGACAGGCCCGACATCGCCATCACTTCGCGCGCCATCAGCCTGATCGCCGGCGACACCGAAAGATCGGGGCGCTCGCTGACATTCCAGATCTCGGCCACATCCGCGCAGCCATGCAGGAAGACCCACTTGTCTTCCGGCACGCCCAGCTCCATCGCCTTCTCAACCGAGGTCATGATCACGGCGGCCGCCTGATCCACCTCGATCACCGCGTTCATGTACTTGGTGTAGGGAAAACCGACATAGCGGTTCTTGTCCGAAGGAGTCGCGATCTCCTCTGCCGTCCGGGCGGCGGGAAACCAGCTCTCGGGGTTCGCCGCGCCGACCGCGTTGAAACGCTGGAACAGCTTGCCCAGCTTCTTCTGGTGGAACGGCACCGAACGGCCCTTGGCCCCGCGGATCGCATTCTCGAACAGCGGATAGGTGTTCACCGGAAAGCGCATCCCGTGCGCATGCTCATAGGGGTTAACGCCGTTGCGATAGTCGCCGAACTTCTCCGGCTCCCCGTCCGCATCGTCGCCCCAGCCCTCCAGCTTCACGCCCGCTTTCAGCGCGCCCAGCAGCGTCGCCAGAAACTCGCACCCGGCCAGCAGCACCGCGTCGGCCTTGCCGTTGGCGATATCCTCGGCCGACTTGTTGACCAGCGCCTGGGGCGTGTTGCCGCCGGCCGCGGTGTAGATTTCCGTCTTCGGCGTCGCGCCCAGCGTACGGGCCAGCGCGCGCGGCGGGTTCGGCACCTGCCCCACCGGCAGACGCCCCGCCTCGGCGGAATCCACTGTGAAGCGCACCACGGCGATCGTATCCAGCGCCTTCAACACGGCGTCGCCCGCGCCCGTGTCCTCCGCCGCCATGCGGGCCGCCTTGGCCAGCATCTGAACCGGCGTCAGGCCCTCGGCGAACTTGCCCTGCTGGGCGGTCCGCTGGGTGAAGTGCGCGCCGCCGATCAACACCGGCGTGCGCGGCTCGATCTCGATGTCCTCGAACTCTTCGAACTCGTCGAATTCCTCAGCCATGGGTCGTCGCCTGCCTGGATATTTTTGAACGCCAACGGTTTGGCGCGGGGCGGCGATCTTGTCCAGTTCCGCACCGGAAAGCTGTCAAACCGTTCAGCTTCGGCTGACGGGGGCTTGTTTGGAAATTCATACGCGAAAGCGCGATCTTTCGGTGTGCCGGAAGCAATGACGGCTTGGGGCCTGAACATCCCCCGCAACGCGAAAGCCCCAAGAACGGCCCTCTCCCCCCGAGAGGGCCGTTCGCTTTTGCCCGGCGTCCAAAGCGAAAAGGCCGGGCATTTCTGCCCGGCCTTTCCTTCCCTAGATCCCTTCAGGATCAGACCGAGTAGTACATCTGGAATTCCACCGGATGCGGCGTGTGCTCGAAGGCGTACACTTCCTGCATCTTCAGCTCGATCCACGAGTCGATGAAGTCGTCGGTGAACACGCCGCCCTTCTTCAGGAACGCGCGGTTCTTGTCGAGCGACTCCAGCGCTTCGCGAAGGCTGCCGCAGACCTGCGGGAAGTTCTTCGCTTCCTCGGCCGGCAGATCGTAGAGATCCTTGTCGGCGGGGCCGCCCGGATTGATTTTGTTCTCGATGCCGTCGAGGCCGGCCATCAGCAGCGCGGCATAGGCGAGGTAGGGGTTCGCGCCCGGATCGGGGAAGCGCACTTCGATGCGCTTGCCATAGGGCGACGACGAGAACGGGATACGCACCGAGGCCGAACGGTTGCGCGCCGAATAGGCGAGCATCACCGGGGCTTCGAAGCCCGGGATCAGGCGCTTGTACGAGTTGGTCAGCGGGTTCGTGAAGGCGTTCAGCGCCTTCGCGTTCTTGATGATGCCGCCGATATAGTGGAGGCAGGTCTCCGAGAGGTCGGCATAGCCCGAACCGGCGAAGGTCGGCTTGCCGTCCTTCCAGATCGACTGGTGCACGTGCATGCCCGAACCGTTATCGCCCTTGATGGGCTTCGGCATGAAGGTCGCCGACTTGCCATAGGCCGCCGCCACCTGGTGCACGACATACTTGTAGATCTGCATGTAGTCGCCGCACTTCACGAGCGTGTTGTACTTGAAGCCAAGCTCGTGCTGCGAGGGCGCCACTTCGTGGTGGTGCTTTTCCGGCTGGATGCCGTACTCGCCCATGATGGCGAGCATTTCGGAGCGGATGTCCTGCCCGCTGTCGACCGGCGGCACGGGGAAGTAGCCGCCTTTCACGCCCGGACGATGGCCCAGATTGCCGGTCTCGTATTCGGTGCCGGTGTTGTAGGGGCCTTCCGACGAGTCGAGGAAGTAGTAGCCCTTGTTCATGCCCTGCTCGAAGCGGACATCGTCAAAGATGAAGAACTCGGCTTCCGGGCCGAAATAGGCGGTGTCGCCAACGCCCAGCGACTGCATGTAGGCCTCGGCCGCCTTGGCGATCGAGCGCGGGCAGCGGTTATAGCGCTCGCCGGTCGTGGGCTCGCACACATCGGCCACCAGCGTCAGCGTGGTCTGCGCGAAGAACGGGTCGAGGACGGCGGTGTCGAGGTCCGGCTTCAGCAGCATGTCGGACTCGTTGATGGCCTTCCAGCCGGCGATCGACGAACCGTCGAACATCGTGCCTTCGGTCAGGAAGTCCTCGTCGACCAGCGACAGGTCGAAGGTGACGTGCTGCCACTTGCCGCGCGGATCGGTGAAGCGCAGGTCGACGAATTTGACCTCCTTCTCCTTGATCAGCTTCTGGATCTTTTCGGGTGTGCTCATGGTCCCCTGCTCTCCTGGTGCTTCTGGGATTAGATGGCGTCGAGGCCGGTTTCGCCGGTGCGGATGCGGATCGCTTCCTCGACGTTGGAAATGAAAATCTTGCCGTCGCCGATGCGGCCGGTGCGCGCCGCTTTCTGGATGGCCTCCACGGCGCGATCAAGCAGTTCGTCCTTCAGGACGACTTCGATCTTCACCTTGGGCAGAAAGTCCACCACGTACTCGGCGCCGCGATACAGCTCGGTATGGCCCTTCTGACGGCCGAAGCCCTTGGCTTCGGTCACGGTGATGCCCTGAAGCCCCACTTCGTGCAGCGCCTCCTTCACCTCATCCAGCTTGAAGGGTTTGATGATCGCTTCGATCTTCTTCATCGCTCTGGCGGCCCCCGGTGTCGGATACGACTATGCCCGCCCGGGTTCGCTCCGGGCGGTTCTGAGCCAGACGTTAGCATGGTCCGTGCCAAGCGATAGACGCCTTGAAACGCTTGAATTTCCGCACGAAATGCCGCCCTCTCCGGCGGCTTCGGCGAGGCCGGTTCCCGCGCCTGCCTGTTCCTTAGTCGATTGCCCAAGGATTGTGCATATGACCGTCCAGCCGCCTCTGCCCGACAATGCATTCAGCCGGCTCGGCACCACGATTTTCTCGGTCATGTCGGCCCTCGCCCTGGAGCACAACGCCGTCAATCTCGGCCAAGGCTTCCCCGACGAAGACGGGCCGCTCTCCATCCGCGAAGCCGCCGCCAGGGCCCTGATCGACGGCCCCAACCAGTACCCCCCGATGCCCGGCCTACCCGTCCTGCGCCAGGCCCTCGCCCGCCATGCGAAGCGTCACTACGATCTCGACTTCGACTGGCAGAGCGAGATCGTCGTCACCTCCGGCGCCACCGAGGCGCTGACCGACTGCCTGCTCGGCCTGCTGATGCCGGGCGATGAAGCCATCCTCATCGACCCGGCTTACGACAGCTACCGCCCCATCATCGACGCGATCGGCGCCAGGGCCGTCGGCGTGAAGCTCGATGAAGACGGCTGGCGCCTGCCCCTCGCCGCCATCGACGCCGCCGTCACCGCGAAAACGAAGCTGATCCTCATCAACTCGCCGCACAACCCGTCCGGGCGCGTCTTCTCCCGTGCCGAACTGGAAGGGCTCGCCGACATCGTCAGGCGGCGCAACCTCCTCCTCATCTGCGACGAGGTGTACGAACACCTCACTTTCGACGGCGTGCCGCACATCCCGCTCATCACCCTGCCCGGCATGCGCGAGCGCACCGTCCGCGTCGGATCGGCGGGCAAGATCTTCTCCTTCACCGGCTGGAAGATCGGCTGGATCATGGGGCCGGCATCGCTCATCTCGCCGATCATGAAGGCCCACCAGTTCGTCACCTTCACCACCTCGCCCGCGCTGCAGATCGGCGTCGCCCACGGCCTCGACCACGAGCAGGAGTGGTATCTGGATTTCCCCAGACAGCTCGCGAAGCGCCGCGACAGCCTCGTCGCCGGCCTCAACGCCGCCGGCTGGCGCACCATGCCCTGCGAAGGCACCTATTTCGTCACCGCCGACTTCCGCCCGCTCTCCAACGCGAACGACGTCGACTTCGCCCGCGCCCTCACCATCGGCGGCGGCGTCACCACCATCCCGCTCTCGGTCTTCTACGGCAGCGACGGGCCTACGCATTTCGTCCGCTTCGCCTTCTGCAAGAAACAGGCGACCATCGACGCCGCCCTCACACGGCTCGCGTCAGCAAAGGCCCCGACATGAAAGTCCTCGCCGCAATCTTCGCCTTCGCGCTCATCACGCCCGCGTCCGCCTTCGACGAGGCCGACGCCTTCTTCGGCAAGATCGCCGCGCTCTGCGGTCAGGCCTTCGAGGGCCGCGTCGTCACCACCGACTTCCGCGACACCGACAGGGCATCCAAGCGTCTCGGCATGCATGTGCGCGAATGCGAGCGCGACAAGCTCGCCATCCCCTTCCATGTCGGTGAAGACCGCTCGCGCACCTGGCGCATCACGCGCACCGAAACCGGTCTCCGTCTCAAGCTCGATCACCGTCACGAGGACGGCACGCCCGACGCGGTCACCCTGGATGGCGGCGACACGGTCGGCCCCGGCACGGCCACGCGTCAGGCCTTCCCGGCCGACGAAGAGACGAAACAGCTCGTCCGCGCCAACAAGCTGGAAGCCTCGCTCACCAATGTCTGGGGCATCGAGGTCCAGCCGGGCAAAGTCTTCGCCTACGAACTGAACCGCGCGGACCGCCATTTCCGCATCGAGTTCGACCTGACCAAACCCGTCGCCCCGCCTCCGCCGCCCTGGGGCGACGACTAGGGCTTCCATCCCTCCGCTTCAGCGGGGGCTGGCCTCGCGCTCGGCGACGTGGGGGGAGAC
>JAKOQZ010000231.1 GCA_029778105.1 Pseudomonadota bacterium
GGCCCAGCGCTTCCGCCGCGGCGCGATAGCGCGGGTCGTGGCCGGCGTTGGAGCCGCAGAAGACACAGATGCGTTTCATGTCTGCCTCAGAAACCGCCGGTTGCCAGCCACTTCTCGATCTGCGGCAGGCGGTCGGCGCCGAAGAAGGGCTCGCCGTCGATGAGCACGTGCGGCGAGCCGAAGACGCCGGCCTGCATCGCCTGCTCGACCTCCGCTTTCAGGCGCGCCTTGATTTCCGGGCTTTGCAGCGCGGCGGCCAGACTGTTGCGGTCAACGCCGAGATTGGCGGCAATTTCGAGCACGGTGTCCGGCGCGGAAATGTCGCGGTCGTCGACGAACAGGGCGCGATAGACGCCATGGGCGAAGCGGCGGGCCAGCGCGCAGTCCTGGCTGTGCAGCCAGTAGAAGGCGCGGGCGGCGTTCTGCGTCGGCAGCGGAAAGCGGCTCGGCGGATTGTAGGGAACATCCATGTAGCGCGCCGAGCGCGCGAAGTCGCGCACCGAGTAGGTGGCCTTGGTGGCGTTCTGCAGCGTCAGCGGCGCGCTGCCGGTGGCCTGGAAGACAACGCCGAGCAGGATCGGGTGCCAGCGCACCTTGCGCCCGTAGCGAGCGGCGACCTCGTCGATGCATTCGCTCAGCAGGTAGCCGTAGGGGCTGGAGAAATCGAACCAGAAGTCGATCGGGGCCTTGTCGGTTTCGCTCATGTTTGTCTCCTCGTTGCTGCGGCCGCCGGGCATTTTTGGTCTTTTTTGCCCGTCGACCGCAGCACCCGGCTTATTCGGTCGCGATCGTCCGGCCGATGACCAGCCGCTGGATGTCGTTGGCGCCCTCGTAGATCTGCGAAATGCGCACGTCGCGGTAGATGCGTTCGACCGGGAAATCGCTGGTGTAGCCGACGCCGCCGTGGATCTGGATGGCGTCCGAGGCGATCTTCTCGGCGGCTTCCGAGGCGAACATCTTGGCCATCGAGGCTTCCTTCAGGCAGGGCTTGCCGGCGTCCTTCAGTTGCGCGGCGCGCCAGACCATCAGGCGGGCGGCGTCGAGCAGCGTGTTCATGTCGGCCAGGCGGAAACTGACGGCCTGATGTTCGATGATCGGCACGCCGAAGGTGACGCGCTCCTTGGCGTAGCGCACGGCGGCCTCGAAGGCGGCGCGCGCCATGCCGATGCTCTGGGCGGCGATGCCGATGCGCCCGGCTTCGAGGTTGGAGAGGGCGATCTTGTAGCCTTCGCCTTCCTTGCCGAGCAGCGCCGAGGCCGGCACGCGGCAGTTCTCGAGGATGATCTGCACGGTATCGGAAGCGTGCTGGCCCATCTTGTCCTCGGTACGGCCGACGATGAAGCCCGGCGTCGCGGTCGGGACCAGGAAGCAGGAAATGCCCTTCTTGCCGGCC
>JAKOQZ010000232.1 GCA_029778105.1 Pseudomonadota bacterium
ACGCGATAGTGGACGATCGCGCCGTTGGGGCCGGAGCCGGAGATCGAGTCGAAGGAGAGATCCTTCAGCGCGCCGGTTTCGCGGCGGAAGTCTTCCAGTTTCTCGCAGGCCTCAATTTCGCTGATGCGGCCGGCGGCGCCTTCTTCCGTCACCCATTTCAGAAAGCGGGTCAGCGCCGCGCCGTCGCGGATGTGGGCGGCGCGGACGCCCGCGATCTCGGCCTCGTTCTTCTGCGCCTTGGGCAGGAGAACGGGATCGGCGCCCTTGCGGATCTTTGCGCCGGCCGCTTCCAGCCGCTTGAAGACCCAGACGGCGGCGGTGGCGGGATCTGCGAGGACGGTCTTGCCGTTCAGCTCGTCGAGCCCCGCGCCGAACTCGGCCGGGTCGCGCAAGCGGACGCCGTTGCCGAGATGCTCGCTGAGCCCTTCGGTGACCTTGCGGCCATCGAGGAAGAGATCGACGGCGGCGTTCTTGTGAAGCACCGCGAAGGAATGCGGCAGCGGCACGTGGCCGACATCGCCGCCGCGGATGTTGAGCAGCCAGGCGATGGATTCCGGCAGCGTCAGAACGGCGGCATCCGCGTCGCCCAGGCCCGCGGCGATCCGCGCGCGCTTGTCGGCCGCGGCCTCGCCCGCGATCTCCAGCGGGTGCGGCACGACGGGGGCCAGCGGCGGGGCTGGCTGGTCGTCCCACGCGGCGTCGACGGGCGAGTCGGTGACGGCGATCAGCTTGCCGCCGGCGGCGGTGATGGCGCGCTCCAGCGGCTCGATGCCGCCGGGGGTGTGCAGCCAGGGGTCGTAGGCGATGCGGTCGCCGGGCTTCACATGGGCGGCGAGCCATTGCGAGGGCGGCTCGTCGATGAGGTGCTGCGGCGCGAAGATCGAGAGGTCGACCTGGTCGCGGACCTGGAGCGTATAGCGGCCGTCGATGAACACGGCGGCGCGGTCGGCCATCACGATGGCCATGCCGGCGGAGCCGGTGAAGCCGGTGGCCCAGGCGAGGCGCTCGTCATGGGGGGCGACATATTCGCCCATATGCGCGTCGCCGCGCGGGATGATGACGCCGGTGAGGCCCTGTTCGGCCAGTTTGGCGCGGATGGCGGCCACGCGCGAGGTCGTGGCGCTGGGCGGCGGCGGGTCGTCGTAGGTCTGGAAGCGGGCGGAAGAAGGCTGAGACAGGGTCTGGGACATGGGCGGAGGGTATCAAACCCCTCCGCCCGCGCCAATCAGCCTGGGGGCTGCGATTTACTGACGGCCGACGCCGAGTTGGGCCATCAGGAGGTTAAAGGCGATCAGGATGACGATCATCACGATCGCGATCATGAATGCGTTGCTCCATGACGGCGCCTCATCCGACGGGCCTTTGACGAAGGTGCGGATCGCCCAGGCCATGATCGCCAGGCCGATGGCCTGGGTGATGATGAAGACGAGAGGTCCGAACGGCATCATCTGGTCCATGATGCCGGTGCCCATCCGCATCGCGGACATATCGACGAGCCCGCCGAACACCATGGCGAACCCGATCGCGCCCTGAATGAGAACGACCACGAAAATCGCGAGGAAGGCGCTGCCATACTTGACCGGATGGCCGAGCACCGATCCGGCGACGAACTTCAGCAAGAGCCCGATAATGAGAGCCGCGATCGCAGCGCCGATCAGAAGCCCGACCACCATGGCCGGGATGCCCACCTGCTGGATCGCCTGTTCCGGCGTCACCGACTGGGCCATGGTTACGGTTGCGAGCATGTGACGTGATCCCCTTGGCGGCCGCTCGGGCGGGGCCCGGGCGGCACGAATTGAACTCTGAGATTAGCGGTTGCCCCGAGTCGCGGGGCTGCGGCAAGGCGAAGCAGAGCGCCTAGCCGGCCCCGTTCAGCGGGACGCCGGCGAAGGTGAAGGCGAGCGCGATCAGCAGCGAAATCACCTGCATAATGGCCGCAACCACGCCGGATTGCGCGAAATCGGGCCGGTCGCCCGCGGGCGATTTGACGAACACCGTGACCGCGAAGGCGAGGATCACAAGTCCGACAGCGAGCCCCAGAATCTGCAGCGCGATGCCGCCGCCGGCATTGAGATCGAGCACGCGCAGCCAGATGAGCCCGAACAGCATGCTGGTCAGCGTCAGCGTCGAAACGAACATCGCCTTGAACGCATCGAGGACGCGCACCGGAAACTTGAAGACCGACTCGGCGGCGCATTTCAGCGGAAGGGTCATCAGCGCGCTGACCAGCAGAGATGCGCTGAGCACCGCCAGAACGAGCTGGTAGAGCGGTGCATTCAGAAGTTGAGCCGGCATGAGCGCCTTGTGAGCCTTTTGCGGGCCGCCGTCAAAGCGTGAGCAAAAGCACAGACCAGG
>JAKOQZ010000233.1 GCA_029778105.1 Pseudomonadota bacterium
ATATCGCGACCATGTTCGGCGGCGGCACGCTGGGCGAGCTGCGGACAGTGCTGGCGGACGCCGAGATCGAGCGCGATGGCGGGCTCAGCCCGCGCATCTTCCCGTTCGCCGATGTGCGCGACGCCGGCGCGCTGCTGCAGCGCGCGGGCTTCGCCCTGCCGGTCGCCGATACCGACCGCCTGACCATCCGCTATGCCGAGCCGCTGCGTCTGCTGGCCGACCTCAGGGGCGCCGGAGAGAGCAATGTCCTCACCGCCCGCCGCCGGGCGTTCCTCAAACGGACGACGTTGATGCGCGCGCTCCAGCTCTACCGCGAGCGCTTCGCCGAGCCGGACGGGCGCGTGCCCGCGACGTTCCAGTTTCTCACGATGACGGGGTGGCGGCCGCACGAAAGCCAGCAGAAGCCGCTGAAGCCCGGGTCGGGAGCGATCAGCCTGACCGAGGCGCTGAAGCCGCGCGGCTAGCCGCCGAAAGCCGCGATGACTTCGTCGTAGAAATTGGCGATCAGATTGTCGCCGACGGCCTGGACGGAAGCGATGATCGCAACGGCGATGAACGTGGCGACCAGACCATATTCAATGGCCGTGGCACCGGAGGTGTCACGCTGGAACGCCTTGAGAAACCCAGTCACTCGCTTCATGTCGCCAGCGCCCCCTTGCGCCTTAAAGCCTCGACCAGCGGCCTGTCGGCCGGCGGCATCGGCAGGGAATCAAGGCCGGAAAGCGCCGACCAACAGATCCGTTGTCCCTCCATCGGCGCCGCAACCCCGATCCAGCTGCGGCACAGATATAGCGGCATGAGCAGGTGAAACCGCTCATACCCGTGGCTTGCGAACGTGAACGGTTCGAGAGCTTCCGGCTTCACCTCGATGCCCAGCTCCTCGCGGAGCTCGCGCACCAGGGCTTCTTCCGGACGTTCGCCGCCCTCGACCTTGCCGCCCGGGAACTCCCAAAGTCCCGCGAGCTCTTTGCCTTCGGGACGTTCGGCCATCAGCACCCGCCCCTCGCCGTCGATGAGAGCGCAGGCCGCGACGAGCACGACTTTCACCTTCTCCGCCGGTTGATGCGACATTCGGCCCCTCAGCCTTAAGGATTGGTAAGAGTTCAAATTTGAATCAATTGATGGGCCGCCCGCGCCGCGTTCCGGCCCGGATTGATCGCCCACACCCACCCAGACTAGGGTGAATTTCATTACTTTTCCGGCACCAAGACCGGCCCAGGAAGACCATGACCCTCGCCACTGGCGCCCCCCGCCCCTTCAAGGTCGCGATCTCGCAGGATGCGATCAACGCCATCATGGCGCGGGTCGCCGCGTTCCGCATGCCCGACATGCCCGAAGGCGGCGGCTGGGCCTATGGCGCGGCGCCGGAATTCATGGAGGCGCTGATCGCCTACTGGCGGGACGGCTTCGACTGGTGGGCGGCCCAGGACGGCCTCAACCGCTTCCCCCAGTTCACCGCGCGGGTCGGCGAGATCGACATTCATTTCGTGCACGAGAAGGGCTCGCAGCCCGCCCCCCGCGCCTTGATTCTCAGCCATGGCTGGCCGGGCTCGTATTTCGAGTTCCTCCATATCGTCGAGAAGCTCGCCCACCCCGAACGCTTCGGCGGCCGCGCCGAAGACGGCTTCGATGTCGTGGTGCCCTCGCTGCCCGGCTATGGCTTTTCGGGAAAGCCGAAAAAGCCGATCAGCCCGCGCACCATCGCGGCGCATTTCGACGCGCTGATGACCGGCAGCCTCGGCTACGCGCGCTATCTCGCCCAGGGCGGCGACTGGGGCAGCGCCGTGTCGGGCTGGCTCGCCTATGAGGGCAAGGGCTGCGCCGGGGCGCATCTCAACATGCTGGGCTGGCGCGCCCCGGGCGTGAACCCCGAGAGCGACGAGGAAAAGGCGCAGGCCATGCAGGCCGCGGGCCTGTTCGAAGCCGAAGGCGCCTATTTCCGCCTCCACTCCACCAAGCCCTCCACCCTCGCCTACGCCATGATGGATTCGCCCGTCGGCGCGTGCGCGTGGATCGTGGAGAAGTTCCACGGCTGGTCCGATCTCAGGAACGGCGGCATCGAGGCCGCCTACACCAAGGACCAGCTGCTCACCAATGTGATGATCTATCTGGTGTCGGACACGTTCGCGACGGCGACCTGGCTCTACCGGGGCCTCTTCGAAGACCAGTCCGGCGCGCCGGTGCCGCCCGGCGCCCGCATCGAAAAGCCGATGGGTCTGGCGCGGTTTCCCATCGACATCATGCCGATGCCGCCGCGTTCGCTCGTCGAGCGGATGATGAACGTGGTGCACTGGAGCGACATGAGCGAAGGCGGCCACTTCGCGGCGCTCGAGCGCCCCGATCTGCTGGTGGCCGACATCAACGCCTATGCCCGGGCCGCAGGATACTGAGCCATGCGTCTGCTTCTGATCGCCGCCGCCCTCGCCCTTCTGGCCGCGTGCGGCGAGGCGGGCCCCGCCAGGATCGACGGCTCGACGAAAGAAGCGGCCGAGGCCTCCATCGCCGCCATCGGCGCCGCGCTCGATCCGGCGAAGAAGGCCGAGTTCGACATCGCCATCGAGATGGGGTGGCCGATGAGCGAACTGGCGGGCAAGACGGCGGATGAGGTCATCGCGCTCGCCCGCGCCCGCCAGATCCGCACGCTGAAGGAAGACACCATTCCGGCGCTGCAGGCGGCGATCCCGGCGGCGGAGGCGGCCGTCGAGACCGCAGCGGCGGCCGCGAAGAACGCCAAGCGCTTCCTCAACGCCATCGCGCTGCTCAACCCGCAGCTGGTGTGGCGCGACGGCGCGGCGGGCGAAGCCTCGCCCCTGCTGTCTTTCAACATGAAGAACGACACCTCCGAAGCCATCCAGGAAATCGTCTTCAACGCCACCGTCGGCCCGCGAGGCGGCGGCAAGCCCTGGATCGACCAGCGCTTCACGTTCAAGTTTGCCGAGGCGGTCACGGCGGGCGAGACCAAGTTCGTCTTCGTGACGCCCGATCTCACCGCGCCGGGCAATGTGGACGCGCTGAACTCACGCGACGCCGCGCCGGGCGCCATGGCCCCCGGCAACGCCGCCGTGCGCGTCGCCGATCTCCCCGGCCGCACGAACAAGGCCGCCGAGGGCGACGCCAAGGCCGGCGCGGCGTTGCAGGAGGCGAAAGACAAGCTCGCCGCCGCCGAGGCCGAACTGAAGCGGCTGGAGGCGGGCGGCGCGATCGCCGCGCCATGACGCC
>JAKOQZ010000234.1 GCA_029778105.1 Pseudomonadota bacterium
CCGCCGATCAGCACCGTGAGCTTGGGCACCTGGGCGGTGGAGACCGCCATCACCATCTTGGCGCCGTCCTTGGCGATACCGCCGTTTTCATACTTGCGACCGACCATGAAGCCGGTGATGTTCTGCAGGAAAACCAGCGGTACGCCGCGTTGGGCGCACAGTTCGACGAAGTGGGCGCCCTTCTGCGCCGATTCGCCGAACAGGATGCCGTTGTTGGCGACGATCCCGATGGGCATGCCGTAGAGGTGCGCAAAGCCGGTGACCAGCGTGGTGCCGTAGCGCGCCTTGAACTCGTCGAAGCGGGAGCCGTCGACGATGCGGGCGATCACTTCGCGCACGTCGTAGGGCTTGCGGGTGTCGCTGGGGATGATGCCGTAGATCTCGGCCGGGTCGTAGATCGGCTCGTCGGAATCCAGCAGTTTGAGGCCGACGGGTTTGACCCGGTTCAGCGTGCCGACGATGCGCCGGGCGATGTGCAGCGCGTGGGTGTCGTTTTCGGCCAGATGGTCGGCCACGCCGGAGACGCGGGTATGCACGTCGCCGCCGCCCAGGTCTTCGGCGGTGACCACTTCGCCGGTGGCGGCCTTCACCAGCGGCGGACCGCCCAGGAAGATCGTGCCCTGATTCTTGACGATGATGGTTTCGTCGCTCATCGCCGGCACGTAGGCGCCGCCGGCGGTACATGAGCCCATCACCACCGCGATCTGCGGAATGCCCTCGGCGGACATGTTGGCCTGATTGAAGAAGATGCGGCCGAAGTGGTCGCGGTCGGGGAAGACCTCGTCCTGCCGGGGCAGGAAGGCGCCGCCGGAATCCACGAGGTAGATGCACGGCAGCTTGTTCTGCTGGGCGATCTCCTGGGCCCGCAGGTGCTTCTTGACCGTCATCGGGTAATAGGTGCCGCCCTTCACGGTGGCATCGTTGGCGACGATCATGCATTCGACGCCATTGACGCGCCCGATGCCGGTGATCACGCCGGCCGACGGCGCTTCGTTGTCGTACATGCCGAGGGCGGCGAGCTGGCCGACTTCGAGGAA
>JAKOQZ010000235.1 GCA_029778105.1 Pseudomonadota bacterium
GGCGGGCGAGCGCGAACGGCGCGGGCTCGAGCCCATGCTCACCTTGCCCATGCCGCGCGCCGCGCTCATCCTCGCGAAGTTCGCCATCGCCTTCGCCATCGGCATCGCGGGCGCTTTCGCCACCATCGCCATCAGCCTTCTCGTCATCCGCAGGACGCCCATCGCCGATCTCGGCGTCGTCATGTCGCTCGACGTGAAGACCGCCTTCATCGCCGCCGCCATGCTCATCCCTCTCACCGCCGCCGTCGCGGCGCTGCAGATGGCGATCGGCCTCTGGTCGCGGACCTTCAAGGAAGGCCAGACCTATGCCCTGCTCTTCGCCTTCACGCCGGTCGCGCTGGGCTTCGGCGCGCTGATGGGCGGCGGCGGGGCGATCAAGCCCTGGCCGGTGATGTTCGAGATCGAGGCGATGAAGGCCCCGCTGCTCGGCGCCCCCTGGCCCGACCTCACCTCCTGGGCCATCGCTGCGGCGCTGTCGCTCGGCATCGCCGCACTTGCCCTCGCCTCCTGCGTCTGGCGTCTTGGCGACGAACGTCTGCTGGCGGAAAGCTGAGAGGATCATGCGCGCCCGCGATGCCCGCTTCGAAGAGGCCTGGGCCAGCCATGGCGGCATGGTGGCGCGCATCGCCGCCACCTACGAGGCCGACCGCGAGAAGGCGCGCGACCTCACCCAGGACATCGCTCTCGCCCTGTGGCGCGCCCTGCCCGGCTTTCGCGGCGAGGGCGCGCTCAAGGCCTTCATCGCCCGCATCGCTCATAACCGCGCCATCTCCCACGTCGTGAAGGCCAAGGGCGAACCGCGCACCGCCGAAATCGACGACGAGATGCCTTCGACCGCCCCGCTCGCCGAGGCCGTCATCATGGACAACGACAAACGCGCGCATCTCGTCGCGGCGGTGCGCGCGCTGCCCATCGGCTATGCGCAGGTGGTAAGCCTCGCTCTTGAGGGCTTCTCCGCCGGCGAGATCGCCGCGACGCTCGGCCTCACGCCCGGCAACGTCGCCGTGCGCATGACCCGGGCCAAGATCATGCTTCAGCACGCGCTTCGGAGCGAATAATGAGCGACTGGGAAGATCTCGGAACGGTGTGGCGCAGCAACGAACCGCCGGAGCTTGGCGATCTGCGCCGCCGTCTCGGCCGACAGGGCTTCTGGATCAGGGCCTGGTTCGCGCACGAGGTGGCGCTCGCGACCGCCACCTTCGCGCTCGGCGCTTTTTTCATGCTGAAGTACCAGCTCGCGATGGTCGGGGCGGCGCTGATCGCCTTCGGCGCGTTCGCGCTGGCGATGAGCTGGCGCGCCTGGCGCGGCAGCTTCTCCATCGACACCGGAACGCCCGGCGAAACGATCGCGTCGGCGCTCGTCCGCAATGCCGCGCTTCAGCGCTACATCGTGGCCAATTACTATGTCGCCATCGCGGCGACGGCGATGATCGGGCTGTTCGTGGCGACCGACGCGCTGGCGGAGTCCGGCGACCCTGCACGGCTGCACAAGGCGCTCTGGGCCGTCACGCTCTCGTTCGGCGCCATGATCGTCTGGATTGCCGGATGCGGTCTCTATGCCAACCGCCTTCATCGCGAGCGCGACCGGCTTGTCGAGATCGGCCGCGCCATCGGCGTCGGGGAAGGCCGGGTCTACTGAACGGAGAAGACCGACAGGTCGCACACATTCACGCCCGGCATGCGGCGGCTGGAGCCGTCCTCAAGCCGCGCCGTGAAATCATAGACGCAGGCGCCCGACCCGTCGTCGATGGTCGCCATCGCGGCCTTGCCGGAGGCGAGCCCGCCCAGCACCTGGCCCGACCAGCCGCTTTCGGCGCTCGTCGCCGACAGCGACACGATGGCCTGTCCGGTGTCGTTCTTGATGCGGATGCGGCGGTCGAACGCGTCAGCCACGCCGACGGCCGCGACGAAGGCCGCGGCGGCGAGCATCACACTGATCAGGCGAGTCGACATCTTCACGCACTCTAAGCTGATCCGCCGGTGTGGCGGAAGCGTGACGAATTATCGCCGCATCGCGTGAATAACGGCTGAATGGCTAAATGCCTGCAGGCACAGCGATTCCCGTCTGGTGACACGCCGCGACGACGGCGTTGCGCAGCAGGCAGGCGATGGTCATCGGCCCCACCCCGCCCGGCACCGGCGTCATCGCGCCGGCGATTTCGGCCGCGGCTGGCTCCACGTCGCCGACCAGACGGGTCTTGCCGTTGCCCAGATCGATCCGGTTGATGCCGACATCGATCACGGTCGCGCCCGGCTTCACCCAGTCCGCCTTGACGAAGCCCGGCTTGCCGATCGCCGCGACCAGAATGTCGGCCGTACGGCACAGCGCCGGCAGGTCGCGCGTCCTGGAATGCGCCAGCGTCACGGTGCAGCTGTCATTGGTCAGCAGCTGCGCCATCGGCTTGCCGACCAGGATCGAGCGGCCGATCACCACCGCGTTCAGACCGCTCAGATCGCCCGCAGCCTCGCGCGCCAGCAGCAAGGACCCCCACGGCGTGCAGGGCACCAGGCCCTGACGGCCCGAAACCAGAAGGCCGGCGTTCACCGGGGTCAGCCCGTCGACATCCTTGGCCGGATCGATCGCGTCGATGACCGCCGTCTGGCGTATCTGGCCGGGCACCGGAAACTGCACCAGAAAGCCGTGCACGGCCGGATCGGCGTTCAGCTTCGCCACTTCGGCCAGCACGTCCGCCTCGCTGGCTGTCGCGGGCAGCACCCGCTCCACCGCGTGCAGCCCGGCTTCGCGCGCCGCGATGCCCTTGTTGCGGACATAAACCTGGCTCGCCGGATCTTCCCCGACCAGCAGCACGCCAAGCCCGACGGTGAGCCCATGCGCGGCCTTCAGCGCCGCGGCGGCGTCCTTCACCCGGCCGCGCAGCTTGGCGGCTTCGGCCTTTCCGTCGATCAGGCGCGCGCTCATGGGGCGATCAACTCCTTCAGGCGGGCGGCGGCCGCTTCGCCGCCCCCTGCCACGCGGATGGTCTTGAAGCGCGCACTCATGCCCGATTCGAGCGTCACAGACGAGCGCGCGATCCCCGCCGACTTGGCCAGAAAGGCCAGCAGCTCGGCGTTCGCCGCGCCGTCTTCGGCCTTGGCCCTCAGCTTGATCTTCACGAACAGCCGGCCGTTGGGGCCTTCCACGACGCCGTCAAAGCCGGGCTGGCGCGCGCCCGGCCCGGCGCGCACGGAGATGACCGCGTCTGCCCCGTCCAGCCTCAGCCAGCCGGGCGTCAGACCAGCGCTCCATAAAGCTGCCAGAGATACATCTGCAGTACGTAGATCAGGATGAAGACGACGAGCGGCGACAGATCCATGCCGCCCATCGGCGGCAGCGCCCGCTGGATGGGCCGCAGCACAGGGTCGGTCAGCGCCCTTGAGAAACGGTCCAGCTGCCAGGCGAACGGATGGCGCGGATTGATCACCTGAAAGGCGAACATCCACGACAGGACGATCCGGACGACCATCACGATCAGGAACAGCGTGAGGACCGTGTCGATGGCCCAGAAGATTGGATAATACGGGTCGCGCATGGCGTTTGTGGACCTAGGCGAGTGCTTCGCCGCCCGCAAGAGCCTGACGCGCCGGGCGAATTCCCGCCCCGCGGCAGATGTTGTGTTTACACAACAAAGTGTTTTCCAAACGCAATCTGCCCGGGCTAGGAATGCCGGCATGTTCAACCGTCTCGCCCTCCTGCGCGCCGAACGAAATGTCTCCCGCAAGGCGCTGGCCGAGGCCGTTGGCGTGAATTTCCAGACGATCGGCTACCTGGAGCGCGGCGACTACAGCCCCTCGCTCGAGCTGGCCTTGCGGATTTCGGCCTTCTTCCAGGTTCCGGTCGAGGTCCTCTTTTCGCTGACGCCGTTCGAACCGCTCACCGCCCAACTCACCCGGAGCGCCTGATGTCCCGCTCGTTTCGCGAAATTTTCGCCATGTCACGCCGCGAAATCATGAACGACCCGCAATTCGACTGGGCGCGCCACCTCGTTGTGCGGCGGCGTCTTGTGGTGGGTTATGTCCTGCTGACGCTGGCGGCGGGCGCCCTGTTCGGATTGTCGGTCGGGCTCAAGAACCCCTGGCTGCTCGCAGGGTTCGTGACCGCGCTGCCGGTTTTCGTGTTCCTGATCGGGTCGATCAACGCCAGCCTGCGGGGCATCACCGAGATCCGGACGGCGCAGCTCGACGAATGGCAGATCGCCCGGCGCGATGCGATGTTCCGTCAGTGCTGGTGGCCGGGGCTCATCATCATGGCCATTTCGGGTTATATCGGCGCGATGACCGATATGAACGCCGGGCTCAAGGCTGGCGTCGCCATCGCCGCCTTCTTCCTGACGCTGTATCTTCCCACCGCCGCGCTTGCCTGGACCCTCCCCGAAGAGCCCGAAGCCTGAACCTGCCCTTTGCGCACCGGGCGGCCCCATAAGGACACCGACATGATCCATCGCATGAAACGACACATCGCCGCCGCCGCCATTGCGCTGGCCTCCACGACGCCGGCCTTCGCCGAAGCGCCGGCGGCGACACCGGAAACCAAGCCCGGCAATCCGGCGATCTGGACGATTGAAAAGCCCAATGGCGGCACCATCACGCTGTTCGGCTCGGTGCATCTGCTGCCGACCGCACAGAGCTGGCGCACGCCCGCTTTCACCGAGGCGCTGGCCAAGGCGGATGTGGTCGTCTTCGAAACGCCGATCGAAGGCATGGTGACGCCCGAGATCCAGGCCTATCTGGCGAAGAACTCGATGAACCCGCCGGGCGTCACGCTGTCGACCCTGCTCAGCGCCGAGGAAAAGGCGACCGTCGAGAAGGCCGCGGCGGCGGTCGGCATCCCCTTCTCCGTCATGGAGCCCTACCGCCCCTGGCTGGTCGGCATCCAGATCGGGCTTGGTTTCGTGGTCAAGCAGGGCTTCGACCCGAATGCCGGCGTCGATCGCGCCGTCGAGACCGAGGCGAAAGCGGCGGGCAAGGCGCTCGACTATTTCGAAACGGCCCAGGAACAGCTGGATATCTTCACCACCATGCCGACCGACCAGGAGAAGGCGTTTCTCGTCATCGGCGCCGAGGAGATCCTCAAGTCGCCCGATTCGATGAAAGATCTGCTGGCCGCCTGGGCCTCGGGCGACGTCGCCTCCATCGACCGTCTGATGAACACCGGCATCGAGGGCATGCCCGAACTCGGCAAGAAGCTGCTTGAAGACCGCAACGCCAAATGGGTCGGGAAGATCGCCTCCACCTATATGGCCGACACGAAATCCTACCTCATCGTCGTCGGGGCCGGTCATCTGGCGGGCAAACTGGGCGTTCCGGAAATGCTGCGGGCCCGCGGGATCGCGGTTTCCGGCCCTTGAACCGCTGGCGTCACTTCGCTTGACAGGCAGGGGGGCCGCACCATAAATCGCGGCTCCCTCGGGCGGCCCACCGGCTGCCCAACGGGCGGTTGGGGCTGTAGCTCAGTTGGGAGAGCGCCTCGTTCGCAATGAGGAGGTCAGCGGTTCGATTCCGCTCAGCTCCACCATCCGCCCCCTTTTCCCGGCTTTGCGCCATAAACCCGATCTTCACGGCCCTGCGTGAAGATGGCGGCCCATGCGCCCTCTCGTCCTCCTGGCCCTCGCCGTAGCGCTCGCCGCGCCGGCCCGTGCGTCCGAAGCGGCCGCGCCGGCCAAACCGGCGAAGCAGGAGCGCAAGATCACGCCGTCCCCCTCATGGGTTTCGGTCGATCCGATCGCGGTCGCGATTCTCCGCCAGAACCGCATCCAGGGCGTGTTTCTGGTCGAGTTCGGCCTCGACGTTCCCGACGAGGCGCTGCGGGCCAAGGCCGAGGAATTTCTGCCGCGCCTGCGCGATGCGTGGCTGCGCAACATGACCGACCTCGGCGCGACACGCATCCGTGTCGGCCGCCAGGCCGATCTCGACGTGCTGACGACCCGCCTGCAGACCACGACGGATCACATGCTGGGGGGCAGCGGCGCCCGGGTGCTGCTGCTTCAGGCTGTGGTGCGCGAACGCTGAGACGCGCCGCGCCGCGCGCCGTCACATCGCGCTGATGCCGCCATCCACCTTGATCTCCGAGCCGGTGATCATTTTCGACTCGTCCGAGGCCAGGAACAGCACCGCATAGGCGATGTCGTCCGGTTCGCCGATCTGGCCGAGCGGCACCTGCCGCGCCAGCTTGGCATACGCCTCCTCGGCGCCGAACCGGTCGACCAGCGGATCGAGGATGGGGGTCTTGATGAAGACGGGATGCACCGAATTGCTGCGGATGCCCGTCTGCTGCTTGGCGCAGTGCAGCGCCACCGACTTCGACAGATGCCGCACGGCGGCCTTGGCCGAGTTATAGGCGGCCGTGTTGTGTCCGGCGATGATGCCGGCGATCGACGAGATATTGACGATCGAGCCGCCGAGCCCGGTGTCCTTCACGGTCCTGGCCATCGCCGGAATCGCGTATTTGCAGCCCAGGAACACGCTGTCGAGATCGACCTCGTGCACCTTTTTCCACAGCTCGAACGGCGTCTCGGTCACGGTCGTGCCGCCGCTGATCCCGGCATTGTTGACCAGCACATGCAGGCCGCCGAACGCCTTCACCACCGCGTCGATCGTGGCGACCCAGCCCGCCTCGTCGGTCACATCCTGCCTCAGCGCGATGGCGCGGCCGGGATGGGCTGCATTGATGGCGGCCGCCACCGCCTCGGCCTTCTCCAGATTGAGATCGCTGAGCGCCACACGCGCGCCCTCGCGGGCCAGCATCCGCCCGATCGCCTCGCCCAGCCCCTGCGCGCCGCCCGTCACCAGCGCGATCTTGCCCTCTACCCGTCCCGTCATCTCAGTTCCCTTTGAACGATGGCGCCCGCTTCTCCAGAAAGGCCGCCACGGCTTCCTTGTGATCCGCCGTCATGCTCGCCAGCGCATACTGGTCGAGATCGGCATAGCTTGTCGCTGCGCCCAGCGCCGACGCCGCCTGCACGATCGCCCGTTTGGCGATCCGGGCCGCAACCGGGGGTAGCGCCGCCGCCTTGGCCGCCAGCGCGCCTGCGGCGGCCAGCGCGGCGCCATCCTCGCTCACCTGGTCGGCCAGACCCTGCGCCAGCGCCTCCGCAGCGCCGAGCCTTTCGCCGAACAGCGTCAGATATTTCGTCCGTGCCGGACCGCACAGCGTCACAAGGCGCGGAATGGTGTGCCAGCTCATATTCATGCCCAGCGGCACTTCCGGCAGACGCATATAGGCCGACCGCGCCATCACGCGGAAATCGCAGGCCGCCGCCAGCGCCACGCCGCCACCGATGCAGAACCCTTCGATCGCCGCGATCGTCACCTGGTCCAGCGCCTCGAAAGCGTCGCACATATCCGGCCCGAGCCGCAGGATTTCACGCTTCTCCAGCAGGCTCATCGTGTCGCGGGCACGCAGCGCCGGGTCCTTCAGATCCGCGCCCGCCGTGAAAACAGGGTCGCCCGACACGATCACCGCATGCGCCGCCGTGTCCGTGCGCAGCGCCCGCGCCGCGTCGCGCAGGCCCGTCAGGGTCTCCATGCCCAGCGCATTGAACCTGTCGCCGCGCCGGATCGTCACATGCGCGACCCCCTCGGCGACACGCAGCGTCACACCCCCACGCGACACGAATTCCGCGGCGCTCATAGCTGCGAAATCTCCGTTTCGAGGCCCATATACAGCTTGCCGGTCAGCTCCAGCGTGGGGGTCGCGACCAGCATGTGCTGGGTCGCCACATGCACGTCACGGAAGCACCGCTGCAGGCGGGACGTCTCGTAGACCGAACTGCCGCCGCCCAGATTGTACATAAGATCCACCGCGCGCGCGGCGGCACGCGTCGAATGGGTGGTCGCAAGGCGCATGTCGCGGCGCTGATCGACGCTCAGAACGCCATCGCGCTCCGCCGCCGCCCAGGCATCACCTACCGTGCCGCGCAGCCACGACCGCGCCGAGCGCACCAGCGCCTCGGCCTCCGCCACTTTCTCCTGTGTCTCTGCACGCTGCGCCAGCGGCCGGCGATGGCCCTCGGGCGTCTTTCCGCCCGCCAGCTCGATCAGCGCATCGATGGCCGCCCGCGCCAGCCCCAGCGCCACACCGCCGATGGCGATGGTCAGAAGCCCGAAAACGGGAAAGGCATAGAGCGGGCGCGCCAGCGGCACATCGCTCGTCAATCCCACCGAATAGTCGCGGTGCACGATCTGCGGCGCGAATTCGATGTCGGTCGATCCGGTGCCCCTCAATCCCGACACATGCCACGTGTCATGGAACGTCACCTTCTCGGCGGGCAAAAGAAACATGCGCGTATGCGGAATGCCGCTCGGCAGCATGTCCGGTTTGCCGTCTTTCAGCACCATGCAGCCGCCCATGACCCAGTGCGCATTCTGCGTGCCCGAGCCCCACTGCCAGCGGCCCGAGACATCATAGGTGCCGTCACCCCGGTCGAGCGCCTTGCCGCGCGGGGCGAAGACGCCGCCGGTGATAGTGCCGGGGCGATAGATCTCGCGCGCCGTCACGTCCGGCAGATAGGCCGCCGTCACGCCGCTCGTGGCCCCGATGAACACGCACCAGGCGGCCGAACCGTCGGCCTCAGCCAGCGTTTCGACCACGTCCAGAAAGGTCAGCGGGTCGGTTTCCAGCCCACCATAGGCCTGCGGCACCAGCATGGCCATAAAGCCGGCCTCGGCGAATTTGGCCGCCATATCCGGCGGCAGGCGACGTGCCCGTTCGAACTCGGGCGCGCGTGCCGTCAGCTCGGCCCTGAAGCTTTCCGCCCGCTCCAGCAGCGCCGCGCGCGTCACATTCATGATTCAAGCCTCAACCGGTTGGCGATGTTGTTCTTCTGCATATTCGACGAACCGCCCACGATGGGCAGCGAAATCGCATCGCGCGTGTAACGCTCGAAATCGAACTGGTCGGACAGGCCATAGGCGCCGGCGACACGCATCGCGCTCTGCGTCACCTCTGCCGCCATCTCGCAGCAGAACAGCTTCGACATCGAGGTCTCCACCGAACAGGGGCGGCCCTGATCGGCCAGCCAGGCTGCGTGGTAGAGCATGTGCCGCATGGCCTGAACCTTGGTCCGCATCTCGGCGATGGCGTGGCGGATCGCCTGATGCGCCGAGATTTTGCGCCCGAACTGGACCCGTTCCTGGGCGTAGACCGTAGCGTCCTCTACCGCCGCCGTCGCGATGCCGAGCGCGCAGGCCGAAAGCTCCAGCTTTTCCACCTCCAGCGCGCGCCCGGCGAGCTGTGCCCAGCCCTGGCCCCATTTTTCCGGGCCGCCCAGGATATTGGCGACCGGCACGCGCACGCCATCAAACGCGACGTCCTTGGTCTCGACGCCCCGGATACCCAGATGCCCAAGCGGCGTGATCGTCACGCCATGGCTTTGCGGCGGCACCAGGACGACCGAGAGATTCCGATATTTCTCGTCCTTCGCGCCCGAACGCACGAGGCAGAAAATGAAATCTGCAATATGCGAGCCCGTGCACCAGCGCTTGGCGCCGTCGATCACCACCTCGCCGCCCTCGATCCGTGCGGAGGTTTCGACGCTCGCCAGGTCGCCGCCGACATTGGGCTCGCTGAGGCCATAGGCGAACATCAGATCGCCCTTCGCCAGACGCGGCAGCAGCTCGGTGCGCTGGGCCTCGCTGCCGCTTTCGACCAGATTCATACCCGCGTAGCAGACACCCATGATGTACGAGCAGGCGATCGCGGTGGAGCGCTTGGCGAGCTCCTCGATCACCGCCATGGTCCCGTAAATGTCCGGCCCCAGCCCGCCATAGGCTTCCGGAACGGTGAGCCCGAAGACGCCGAGATCGGCCAGCCTTGCGTGAACCTCGCGGGGCCAGAGGTTCTCGCGATCCCACATGCGGGCCTTTTCGCGCGGCATCTGGTTCGCGACGAATTTCCGCACGCTGTCGCGCAGCGCCGTCACATAGTCGGGCTCGTCGTAATTGACGTTCATGCGGCACGCCGGAAGGTGAGATTAAGCCGCCCGCCCGCCGGAATGGCCGGGTGATCGAAGGGCGCCGTTCCGGGCACGATTTTCTTCACCCCGTGAAACCGCATGCGGCTCTCGCCGTGCATCACCATCACATCGCCATGGCGTAAGGTGACGGGCTGAACCGGATCGCGCCGCCTGGCGCCGCCGAGCGCGAAGATCGCATCGTTGCCGAACGAGAAGCTGACGATCGGCCAGGCGAAATCCTTCTCGTCATGATCCTGATGGAGATTGAGTTTGCCTTCTTCGGCATAGAGATTGACGAGGCAGGCATCCGGCACGAAAGGCGCGGCGCAGGCGGCGGCGGCCTGCATCGCCAGCGCCTTCAGGCGCGGCGGAATAGGTGGCCAGGGCGTTCCGGTTTCGGGGTGACGATCGACATAGCGATAGCCCCGCTCGTCCGAGTGCCAGCCGAGACTTCCGCAATTCGTCATCTGGTTGATCACGTAGGCGCCGGTCTTCATGCGGAGCCGGTAAGGCGGCGCTGCCGCGAACACGCCCAGCATGTCGTCGAGCAGCGCGCGGCCGTCTTCAAGGTCGATCCGGCCGCGCATCAGGCTGATGCCCGCAGGCAGCACCGGCTCGGTCTGGAACAGATCGTGCTGAATGGCCCCCATCGGTTCAGCGCCCCGTGAATTGCGGGCGGCGCTTTTCAAGAAACGCCGCCACGGCTTCCTTGTGGTCGTCCGTCTCGAAAGTCGTCATCTCATAGGCGATCGAGGCGTCCAGAACAGGCGTCACCAGCGCCTTCAGACCCAGATTGACCGAGACCTTGGTGTAGCGGATCGCCTGCGTGGCGCCGGCCGCCAGCTTGGCGACGAACGCCGCGACGCGCGCGTCAAGCTCTCCGTCCGGCACGACATGATTGACCAGGCCCATCCGCCAGGCCTCGGCCGCCGGCACCGGATCGCCGGTCATCAGGAATTCCTTGGCGCGCGCATGGCCGATGAGATGCGGCCAGATCACCGCCCCGCCATCGCCCGCCACGATGCCCACCTTGACGTGCGGATCGATGAAGACGGCGGTTTCGGACGCGAAAATGGTGTCGCAGAAAAGCGCGATCGTGGCGCCCAGCCCGACCGCCGGGCCTCGCACCTTGGCGATCAGCGGCTTTTCCAGATCGAGCATCGAGAAGATGATCTTCTTGCCTTCAAGCGCGCTCGGTTTGGCAATCTCGCCCGCCAGCGCCCGCCTGAACCACGTAATGTCGCCGCCCGCGCAGAAATCGGCCCCCTCGCCGGTGAGCACGACGATGTCGCTGTCCGCATCGCGGTTGGCTTCGTAGAAGATCTCGGCCAGTTCCTCGTGCATCGCCGGATCTACGGCGTTGCGCATGCCCGGATTGGACAGCGTCAGCGTCAGCACGCGGCCCGCGCGCGACACCTTGATGCGCCGCCAGACGCGATCCTCGATCCGGATAGGCATGTCTCTCCCGCGCGTTATTTTGCGCCAGTTTGCGGCCCGATCCCGCGAGATGCAACGCGGGGATGAAACGCAAAAGGCGGCCCTTTGCGGGGCCGCCTTCGGGTCGTTGCGAGACCGAGTCTATTCAGCAGCCAGCAGGCCCGCACCGAAGCCATGCGCGCCGTTGATCTGTTGCAGATACTGGATGCCCTTTTCGGCGATATCGTCGCCGATCATCCGGTCGCTCTCGGTGTGAAGTTCGGCCATATCGACGAAGGCCGCATATACATGGCGCGTACGGTCGGTGATGATCCCGGCCTTCAGCAGTGTCTTGATCAGAACGCGGAAGATCGACGTGGAGTCTTTCAGCCGCTCGCGGATGCGCGGCGTGGTGAAGGCCTCGGCCACCGCGCCCTGCACCCACTGCCAGTCGAGGCCGAACTCGGCGTAGATCGACTTTTTCTGTTCCGGGCTGCCGAGGTTGAACAGCAGACCCTGAAACACCTGCGCCGCCCAGTCCTCGATCAGGTTGCGCTCGGTTTCCGACAGATGCGGGATCGTCCGGTCGGCCCAGATCTTTCCGAATTTGTGGTGGAACGCCTCGTCGGTCATCACCAGCTGCATCAGCTTCACCATCAGCGGATCGCGGCCATAGGTGTAGAAGGTCGCGAAGGCGCCCATGGCGAGGCCTTCGACAAGCATCTGCATGCCGACCAGCTTTTTCCAGACATAGGGCGAGTTGACCATTTCGGTCAGCAGTCCGCCGAGCGCCGGCCCGACGGGCAGCGGCTTGCCCCAGCGGGCCTGCACATACCTGGTGAAGCCGGTGACGTGCCGCGCCTCTTCGCGCGTCTGATTGGCGGCGTATTCCTGCGCGCCCGGGTCTTTCAGCACGTGGCAGAGCGACGCCGACAGCGACAGCGCACCCTGCTCGCCATGCAGGATCGACGACAGCGACCAGTGCACCGAGGAATTGACGAGCCTGATCTTCTGCTTCTCGGTCAGCTTGTCGGCGACCGCCGTCTGCAGCTCCATGTTCATGGTCGGCGGCATCAGATACTCGTTCTCGAGATCGAACGGCGCCGCGAAGTCGATATACTTCGCATCCAGCGGGTCCCAGAAATGGTCGTGGGTCGCCGAGATGATCTTGTCGAACGCCGTCGAGCGCCGGCCATAGCGCTCCACATCCATCATCGCCGGAAAATCTGTCGGATCGGCCGCATCATAGGCCGGGTCCTTGGTGATGTTCGTGAGGCCGTCGGTCATTTGGTCGAGAATCCTCTTATTCGGCCGCGAGCAATTGAGGGCCGAGCAGGCTTTTCCCGCCGTTCAGCTTGATAAGCTGACGAATGCCTTCTTCGGCGATGTCGTCACCGACCATGCGGTCCGACTCGTTATGCAGCTCCGCCATGTCGAGAAACGCCGCGTAGTTGCCACGAGTGCGGTCTGTGATGATGCCGGCTTTGAGCAGGGTCTTCACCAGCACGCGGAAGATGTTCGACGCGTCCTGCATTTCCTGACGCATCGCCTCATCCGTCAGCGCCTCCATGAACGCCTGCTGGCACCAGGCGGGATCGAGACCCAACTCCTGATAGATCCAGGTCTTCTGATCGGGACTGGCCAGATTGTAGATCAGGACGTTGAACACCTCCCACGCCCAGTCCTCGATCTGTTCGTGCTCGCCTTTCGAAAGGTACGGAATGGTGCGGTCGGCCCAGATCTTTCCGAATTTGTGATGGAAAGCCTCGTCGGTCATGACGAGCTGCATCAGCTTCACCAGAAGCGGATCGCGCCCGTCCTTGTACATCATGGCGAAGGCGCCCATCGCGAGCCCTTCCACCAACATCTGCATGCCGACGACCTTCTTCCAGACGAGCGGCGAGAGGACGAGGTCCGTCAGCAGGTTGCCGAGCGCCGGCCCGACGGGACGCGGCTTGCCCCACCGCGCCTTTACATAGGCGCTGAAAGCAGTGACGTGCCGGGCCTCTTCGCGCGTCTGGTTGGCGGCGTATTCCTGCGCGCCCGGGTCCCGCAGGATATGGCAAAGCGAGGCGGAAAGAGCGAGCGCACCCTGTTCGCCATGGAGGATCGAGGACAGCGACCACAGCGTATTCATGTTCACGAGCTTGATCTTGCCCCGCTCGTCCAGCCGGTCGGCGATCGCCGTCTGCATGTCCGGCGAAGACAGCGGATCGACGAGATAGTCCTTCTCAAGATCCCAGGGCGCTGTGAAGTCGATGTATTTCTTGTCCAGCGGGTCCCAGAAATGGTCGTGGGTCGCGGAAATGATCTTGTCGAACGCGGTCGAGCGCTGGCCGTAGCGCTCCACATCCATCATCGCAGGGAAGTCCTGCGGATCGACGGCGTTATACGCCGGATCCTTGGTGATATTGCTCATGTGGCTCTCCCAAGCCTGACGACACCGCTGAACCGCGGTGAATGATTATTGCGGAGAGTTTGGCACGGCTTGCCGAAACGGCAAGAGAATATGACGCGATCGTCATTTTCGTGACGATGAGTCACGAATGCGGAGCGTGACCACGCAAAAGAGAAGGCCCGCCGCACCGGCGGGCCCTTCTTGTATCTGCGCCTTTGGGCGGGGCTCAGCCTTGCGGCTTGGGCGCTTCGAGCGACTTCTCCCGCAGGCCGGACTCGCCGAGCAGAAGCAGCATGCCGTCATGGCCCTGGACCACGGCCGCGATACCCTTGCGATCGGTCTGGCTGAGCGCCGTATCCCAGGTGGCGCCATCGTCCTTGGAGCGCAGGATCGCACCGCCGATGCCGACGAGCACGATGGTGCCGTCGTCGAGCTGCACACCGGAAGACAGCGATTCCGGAGTCGTTTCAGCCGCCAGTTGCTCCCACGTGTTGCCCTTGTCGCGGCTGCGCCAGACATTGCCGCGCATGCCGACCACGAGGACGGAACCGTCTTTCAACGTCAGGCCGCCCCAGAAGGAGCCTTCATACTCCGTCTGCACGATGTCCCAGGTGGTGCCGCCATCGAGCGAACGATAGACCTGCCCGAGTTCGGAAGGGACGAAGACCGATCCGTCCGGGCCGGCGAAGGCCGCATTCAGATGGAAATCGTCGGCCGCCGATTTCACCAGGCGCTTGGGCTTCCAGGTCTTGCCGCCATCCGTCGTTTCAACGGCATAGTTGAAGCCGCCCACCGCGAGGCCGTGGGTCGGCGAGGTGAAGATCAGGCCGAGAAACGGGATATCGGGCTCGATTTCGCTGCCCGTCACGTCGCCATCGACAAAGCCATCCTGCGAGGTCGAAGCGGCATCTTCCACCGGCGCGGCGGTGTCTGCGCCGGCGGCATCGCCGGCCGGGGCGGCGCCATCGGGCGCGAGACCGGGATCTTCGACCGGAGCGGGCTCTTCCGCGCGCCCGCGCGGTTCGAGCGGAATGCCGGCTGCCGCCGACATGGCGCGCGTATACTGCACCGTCCAGGTTTCGCCGGCGTCGGCGGTCACCAGGATTGTCTTGTCGTGTCCGGCCGCCCAACCGTTCTTGTCGTCGATGAAGACGACCGAGGTCAGCGTCGACTGGGTCGGCACCGTCTTGGCCTGACGCCAGGTCTTTCCGTCGTCATCCGACAACGCGATGTGGCCGAACTCGCCGACGGCGACAAGCCGCTTGCCGGCGTGCGCAGCCGACAGCAGCAGATCGTCCAGAATGAGATCGGTAGGCGTCGCGTCGCCCGCCTTGAAGTCGGGATTGGCGACCGGTGTGTAAGCGCCGTCCTCGGCCCTGACGGGGCCGGCGCCAAGAAGCAGCGCCAAGGTCAGTCCGCCAAGTGCGGCGCCACGCGTGAGACGAGAGGTCATCGTCAGCCGTCCGGATAAAAGTGTCGATCGGTCGTATCAGAAGCTGCGGCCCGGCCCTTGTCAAAGGGCCGGGCCGCGAGCGAGGCGTTGCCGTATCAGCGCGTGCCGAGGCGGCGGATCGCGTCCGGCGAGTAACGGGCTTCGTTGAGCTCGTTCGCGTTGTAGTTCACCGGCGGCTCTTCGTTACGCAGCGAGCCGGCGAGGTAACGGCCATCCTGCAGGTCGTAGACCATTTCGCCCGCCAGGCCGCACAGCGGCACATGGTAATAGGCGATCTGGGGCTCTTCCTGCACGCGCCAGAGTTCGCCGCGGCCGTCATAGAGTTCGGCCGACAGCAGCGCGTAGGTGTCCTCGTCGAAGTGCTTCACGCGACGCGAGTAGATGTGGCGCGTGCCGGGACGCAGGGTCGCCTGGACGGTCCACACGCGGTGGAGCTCATAGCGCATCAGGTCCTGGTTGACCGAGCCGTTCAGCACCAGATCGGCGTACGGCGCGTTCGCCATCTTGTAGTTATTGTAGGCGACGAACTTTTCCGACTTGCCGACCAGCATCCAGTCATAGCGGTCCGGCGCGCCGTTATAGCCGTCGAACGCGTCCGAGGTCGAAAGACCGTCGGTGTTGGTGCCGGGGTTGTCGTAGCTGATGTCCGGCGCGCGGCGCACGCGGCGCGTGCCGGGGTTGTACTGCCATGCCTTGCGGGGCTCGACGGCCGCATTCAGCGACTCGTGCACCAGCACCACGTTACCGGCGAGGCGGGCCGGCGCGATCGTGTTGGCGATGTAGTAGAGCGAGATGTTGTTCAGGTCTTCCGCACGCGCCTTGGACGGATCGGACCAACGCAGGATCGATTCGTCCTGGAACGTGATCTTGCCGCTGATCGGGTCGCCCGACGCCTGCACCGGGAACGCCGCGAACTGACGCGTCAGCTTGAAGCTGCGATAGCGCAGCGTGTGGTTCCACACCGCTTCCAGGCCGTTCGACAGGATCGGGAAGGGCGCGCCCATGATGGCGCCGGAAACGCCGTTGCCGTCGAGCTGGCCGTCCGGCGTCTTCAGAAGTTCGCCGATCGTCGCGTTCTTCTTGTTGGCGTCATAAACGAAGCTCGGATAACCGCAGGAGCGACGCGTCTGGTAGACCGGCATCTTGTAGCCGGACTTCTTGGAGAGCAGCGCCTTGTAGCCGTCGGTCAGCTTGTCGCCATAGCTGCCCGCATTGCCGGACGTGATGGTGAAAAGCGGCTGATCGGACGCGAAGGGATCGGGATAGCCCTTGGCGTTCGGGTCGAACGTCACGCCGGCAGGCGGCGCCGTCAGGCCGCCATCCCAGGCAGGGATCGAGCCGTCGGCGTTGCCCGCGAGTTCCGCGCCATACGGGGTGAGGTCCTTGCCGAGGCGGGCCGCGACTTCGGCGGGCACCTTGGCCACCGCCACACCGGCGAGCGCCGCAGCGCACGCCGAAGCGAGCAGAATGGTCGTCTTACGCATGTTCAGTGTTTCCTCCTGAGAGACTTGTCGTGCAACGCGGTTGCGGATGTGTCCCCCGCATTCCGAAAATTCTTGGCTGGCGGCCCTCTTCTGTCGAAGGGGCCGCCTCGCCGGAAGGTCTTGTGCTGGTTCTCCTTAGAACGAGTACGAGAAGGTCAGCGAGCCGTAATCCTGGTCGGTGGCCTTGTTACGGATGCCGCCGCCAAAGTTGTTCGTATAGCTAGCACCCAGACGCCAGGCGTTGTCCAGTGTCGCGGTGACCGAGAAGTTCACCGACATGCGATCTTCCAGGTAGTTGCTATAGGGGGCCGGCGTCGCACCATAGACGTCGTGGCTGAACGCGAGCTGCGGGCTGACCACCCAACCGGTGCCGAACGCGTTGTTGTAGTCAAGGCGCATCAGCAGCACGTAGCCGAACGAGAAGTCGGTCGGACGGCACTCGGAAGAGGGCTTGAAATCGAGACCAAGCAGACCGCCCAGAGGCAGATCCGAACCCTGGCAACCAAGGTTCTGATACTGAACCGCGTCGCGAGCGATCGAGGTCGCACTGCCATCGTCATTGGTGAGATAGGTGTTTTCGACGCCCGGAACATAGACGCCGCCGAACTCCGTCACCAGAATGCCGAGGTCAGCGCCGAGGAAGCCGACGATCGGATCGGAGGTCGTGAAGGTCGCGGTCGTACCCAGCGAGAAGGTCCACATCTCGTTCTCGATGATCGAGTGGGTGCGATAGCGACCGACACCGTCAAGGTGGTCGGTCGCGGCCGGGTTACAGGCCGAGGTGCTGCCGACATTCTGCGTTTCGAACGAGCCGACCCCAGGAATACCGTAGCCGAGATCGCCGGCCGAGACCGGGAACGAGCAGGCAGCGGCAGCGGCTTCGATGGTCTGCGCGTCCGTGTCCGTCTGGAATGGCGCTTCAGGACGATACGAGATTTCGCCCTGGACGCCCCAGCCGCCGATCGTCGTGTTGAACGAGAAGCCGAAGAGCTGAATGTCTTCCGGATAGAGAACATCGAACTGGCTGTCATACTGGACGTTCAGCGTCTCGGAACCGTTGACCATCATCGGAAGGTCTGCGGCCGTCAACGTGCCCGAGCCATTGGTGTCGACGAGCTTCGCCTGCGCCAAAGCCATCGCGCAGTTCATCTTCATCGCGTTGCCGAAAGTCTTCGCGGTCGACGGATTGGCGATTTCCGCCGGCGTGAAGCCCGCGCCCAACAGGTTCGCCGCCGTCATCGACGAGGCGTTGATGAGATTGTCCGGATCGGCAATCGTCTGGCTGGCGAGCGCCGCGAAGCGCGGATCGATGAAGCCATACGGACCGCCGACGGCGACGCAACCAACCGGCAGCGCGAAGCGCGAAGCGAGAGCACCTGTGACGTTGCCGGCAGCAAGCTGCTCGGGCGTGATGTTGGCGTTGAACGCCGTCGTCGAAATGCCAAGCGTGGGAGCACCGGAGGTGATCGACAGGAACGGCAGACGGCTGGCGTAGTTCACGTAATAGACGGAGAATTCGGTCGCGCCCAGTTCTTCGGCATACCAGCGCAGCGCAAGCCCGAACTGACCGTCATTCGACGGATTGATGTCCTGGCCGCGCGTCACGATATCCTTATCGCCCCGCAGATTGCGGCTGAGTTCGGTGAATCCCAGCGTATCCGGAGTCATGTAGTCGAGCGTCGAACCGGCCACGCAGGTCGGTGCCGACAGCAGACCC
>JAKOQZ010000236.1 GCA_029778105.1 Pseudomonadota bacterium
CCGTCCGGCGTGTGCACCACCTCGGGGTGGAACATGGTCGTGTAGATGCGGCGCGCCTCGTTGACCGCGATGGCGAAGGGGGCGTTTTCGGAGGTGCCGACGATCTCGAAGCCTTGGGGCAAGCTGGTGACGCGGTCGCCGTGGGACATCCAGACAGGGTAGCGGGAGCCGACCTGCCAGAAGCCGTCGAACAGGGGGCTGCTTTTGAGGATTTCCACGTCGGCCCGGCCGAACTCCGCCGCGTGGCCGCCCTCGACGGTGCCGCCGAGCTGAAGCGCCGTGGTCTGCTGGCCGTAGCAGATGGCGAGGATGGGGATGCCGGCCTCAAACACCGCCTGGGGGGCGCGGGGGGAGTTGTCGGTGAGCACGCTGGCCGGGCCGCCGGAGAGGATGACGGCCCTCGGCTGCAGCTTTTTGAAGGCCGCGTCGGCGCTCTGGAAGGGGTGGATCTCGCAGTAGACGCCGATCTCGCGGATGCGGCGGGCGATGAGCTGGGTGACCTGGCTGCCGAAATCGATGATGAGAACGGCGGGATGGGCGGCGGTTGTGGGCATGGCGGGGGTTACCAAATCCCCCCCGCCCGAGTCGAGAGCGTGCTCAGCCCGTGCGCGTGAAGGGGGCGATGAAGAAGCCGTCGGTGCCGGTGCTGTGGGGGCTGAGCCGGCGGGCGGGGCCGGCGGCGAAGGCGGGATGCGCGGCGAGGAAGGCCGCCACGATGTCTTCGTCTTCCTGCGGCAGCACCGAGCAGGTGACGTAGACGAGCCGGCCGCCGGGCCTCACCAGCGGCGCGGCGGCGGCGAGAAGGCGGGTCTGCAGGGCGTTGAGATGCGCGAGCCCCTGTTCGGTGAGGCGGGCGCGGGTTTCGGGGTTGCGCCGCCAGGTGCCCGACCCGCTGCACGGGGCGTCGACCAGCACGGCGTCGAAGGTTTCGCCGAAGGGGGCGGGGCGATCCAGCCAGTCGTCGGCCAGCAGGCGGGTTTCGATGAGGGTGGCGCCGGCGCGGGCGGCGCGTCCGGCGATGCGCTTGAGGCGCACCGCGCCGGTGTCGCAGGCGAGCAGGCGGCCGGCATTCTCCATCGCGGCGGCGAGGGCGAGGGTCTTGCCCCCTGCCCCGGCGCAGAGATCGAGCACGCTTTCGCCCGGGTGTACCTGAAGCGCGGCGGCGGCGATCTGCGAGCCGGCGTCCTGGACCTCGACGAAGCCGAGGCGGAAGGCTTCGCTGTTGTCGACATCGACGCCGCCGGCGAGGACGCGGAGCGCGGTGCCGGTCAGCTCCAGCGGTTCGGCGATGACGCCGTCTTCCGACAGTTTTTCGAGCGCCTGGTCGCGCGTCGCCTTGAGCGTGTTGACGCGCAGATCGAGCGGCGCCCGGCCCTGAAGCGCGGCGCGTTCGGCGGGCGCGTCATCGCCCCAGGCACGCTGAAGCGACGCCGCGAGCCAGGCGGGATCAGCGACGGCGGCGAGGCCGATCGCGGCGCGTTCGTCAGGCGTGAGCGGCGGCGGGGCATGGCGCGCGCCGGAAAAAAGCGTCGCGATCTCTTGCGAGTCGTGCGTCAGCGCCAGCCCGGAAAGGACCATGCGGCGCGCATCGCGGCTGGCATCGCCGCTTCGCAGCGCAGCGAAAACGACATCGCCGATGGCGCGGCGATCGCCCGAGCCGGCGAAGCGGTTGGCCTTGCCCCACGCCACCAGGGCGCGGTCGGCCGCCGCGCCGCGCAGTATTTGCGTGACGATTTCGATGGCCGCCGCGATGCGTGCGTCAGGCCTCATGGAATGCGACGGGAATGCTGCATTGCGGCGTCCATAGTGTGACGAATTGCACCATTGGCACACGGCAGTCGAGGTCTAGCGTTACGGCATCCAAAAACACCAAGCATCCGACGCAACCTCAGTACCCAGGAGACAAACCGACCGGACAAAGAGCCGGCGGCAACGAGAAAGCGACCGCAA
>JAKOQZ010000034.1 GCA_029778105.1 Pseudomonadota bacterium
AAGCCCGAACAGCCGCTGGTGCTGAACTATCTCGCCTATAGCTGGGTCGAGCGCGGCGAGAATATCGACAAGGCGCTCAAGATGCTTCAGCGCGCGGTCGATCAGCGTCCCGACGACGGCCTGGTCATCGACAGTCTCGGCTGGGCCTATTACCGGCTCGGTCAATACGACAAGGCGGTCGAGGTGCTGGAGACCGCGATCCAGTTCTCGCCCTACGAGTCGACGCTCAACGAGCATCTGGGCGACGCCTACTGGAAGACGGGCCGCAAGCGCGAGGCCCGGTTCCTCTGGCGCCACGCCCTCAAGCTCAAGCCCGAGGACGAGCGCATCCCCATCCTCCAGGCCAAGATGAAAGGCGGCCTGGAGGCCGGCGAAGCGCTCGAGAGCCGCAGCGCCGCCAGCGCGCCCTAGTCCTTCCTTTTCGGATTTCCTGCCTGTCATGCCCGCGCAGGCGGAAATCCAAGGCCGCGCCGCCACCCAGCCCCGGGTTCCCGCCTGCGCGGGAATGACGGTATGAGTGGTCCATGCTCACCGCCCGCGCCCGCGCCAAGATCAATCTCTTCCTGCATGTCGGCACGCGCCGCGCCGACGGCTATCATGGGCTCGCCAGCTGGGCCGCCTTCACCGAACTGGGCGACGATCTCTCCGCTGAAAGCGCAGATGCGCTTTCCCTCGCCGCCGCCGGCCCCTTCGCTGCGCAGCTTCCTCCGTCTACGGATAATCTCATCCTCCGCGCGGCCGGGGCGCTGGGGCCGGGCAGGGCCGCCGCCCTTCGTCTCACCAAGCACCTCCCCGTCGCCTCCGGCATCGGCGGCGGCTCGGCCGACGCCGCTGCGGCGCTGCATCTGCTGAACGAGCTCTGGTCGCTCGAAACGCCGTTCGAGACGCTCTTCGAAATCGCCGCCGCGCTCGGCTCCGACGTGCCGGTCTGCGTCTATAACCGCTCCGCCCTGATGGCCGGGCGCGGCGAACAGCTGGCCGAAGGCCCCGCGCTCCCGCCGCTCCCCGTCGTGCTGCTGAACCCCAGCGTGCCGGTCGCCACCGCCGCCGTGTTCGCGCGCCTCGCCCAGCGCACCGGCGCGATCCTGCCGCGCCTGCCGGATACCATTGAAGACGCCGCGCATCTCGCCGCCGTCCTCGCGCCCACCCGCAACGATCTCGAAGCCCCCGCCATCGCCATCGCGCCCGAAATCGCCGCCGCGCTCGACGCCCTGCGCGCGCAAGGCGGCATTCTCATGGCCCGCATGTCGGGCAGCGGCGCCACCTGCTTCGCCCTCGCCGAAGACAACGCCGCCGCCAGCGCCGCCGCCCTCGCGCTCAAGCGCATGCGCCCCGACTGGTGGCTCGCCGCCACACGATTGGATTGCTGAAGGCTCAGTAAGCCCGGCTGACGCAGAAATCCGCCAGCGCCACCAGCGCCCGCTTATAGGGGCCGTCGGGAAACGCCGTCAGCGCCGCCTTGGCCGCGTCGGTATAGACCGTGGCGCGCTTCAGCGTGTCCTCGATCGCATCGCGCAGGCGGATCAGGTCCACCGCCGCCGCGAAATCCTCTTCGCGCTGCGTCTCGGAAATCACCCGCTTCCAGAACGCCCGCTCGTCGCTCGCCCCGCGCTCATAGGCCAGGATCACCGGCAGCGTGATTTTCCCCTCGCGGAAATCGTCGCCCGCATTCTTGCCCAGCGTCGAGGCGGACGAATCGTAGTCCAGCGCGTCGTCCACCAGCTGGAACGCCACGCCGATCGCCCGGCCGTAATCCGACAGCGCCTTCACCTTGTCCGCCGACGCATTCGCCGCCATCGCGCCCACTTCCGCCGCCGCCGCGAACAGCGCCGCCGTCTTGGCCGAGATGACCTTCAGATAGGTCTCTTCGCTGGTCTCCAGATTCTTCGCCGCCGAAAGCTGCAGCACCTCGCCCTCGGCGATCACGGCGGAGGCGTTGGCCAGCACGCCCAGAATATCCACCGATCCCGTCTCCACCATCAGCTGGAAGGATCGCGAATAGAGGAAATCCCCCACCAGCACGCTCGCCGGGTTGCCCCAGATCATGTGCGCCGCCTTTTTGCCGCGGCGCAGATCGGAATTATCGACCACGTCGTCATGCAGCAGCGTCGCGGTGTGGATGAACTCCACCGCCGTCGCCAGCTTGATGTGGTTGGGCCCGTTGTAGCCGTTGAGGCCCGCCGCCGCCAAAGTCAGGATGGGGCGCAGCCGCTTGCCCCCCGACTGGATCAGATGCCCGGCCAGCACCGGGATCATCGGCACGTCGCTCGCCATGCGCTCGATGATCGTGGCGTTCACCAGCTCCATATCGGCGGAGACCAGTTCGCTCAGCCGGTCGAGCGCATCGCCGGTTTCGTCTTCAAGGGGGCGGGCGGCGAGGGTCAAGCTTGCATCCATGTCAGGTCGCGCGGAACATGGTCACGGTTGACGCTCCGGTCAAGCGAGCGTCGCAGGGAAGGGAAACCATGTTCGAGGTTCTGCGGACCAACGACCCGGTGCTTTTGTCCTATGCGGCCTCGGTTCTCGACGATGCCGGCATCGCCTCGTTCACCGCCGACACCAACATGTCGATTCTCGACGGCTCCCTCATCGCGATTCCGCGCCGTCTGATGGTCGCGGCCGAGGATGGCGAGACGGCCAAGAAGCTGGTCGACGACGCCATCGCCAATCCGCCCGGCCTTTCCGAAACGGAAGACGATGACGACGACGCGTGACGCCTTTCTCGGCGGCCGCCTGACGCTGCAACAGCCCGTCGCCGGGTTCCGCGCCGGCATGGACAGCGTCATGCTGGCGGCCGCCGTCCCCGCCAGATCCGGCGACACGGTTCTGGAACTCGGCAGCGGGGCAGGGGCCGCCGCCCTCTGCCTCGCCGCGCGCGTCGACGGCGTTCACATCACCGGCCTCGAAATCCAGGGCGCCCTCGTCGATCTCGCGACGTCCAACGCGCACGCCAACCACCTGCACGATCGGGCGCAGTTCATCGCCGCCGACATCGCCGCGCCGCCCGAAACGCTGCGCCCGTGCAGCTTCGATCACGCGATGATGAACCCGCCCTTCTTCGTCGAAGGCCGCGACGACGCCCCGCCGGATGCATCCCGCGCCACCGCCCACATCGCTGATGCCGAAGCGCTCGCCCGCTGGACGAAATGCGCCCGCATCTATCTGAAAGCGCGCGGAACCCTCACCGCCATCCTCCCCACCGACCGCCTGCCCGACATGCTCGCGGCGCTGGAAAAAGGCTTCGGCGGCATCGCCGTCATCCCTCTGTGGCCGGATGCGGCCACAGCAGCAAAACGCCTCGTCGTCACCGCAAGGCTCGGCTCCCGCGCCCCCTTCGCCCTGAAACCCGGCCTCATCCTTCACGAAAACGGCAAAAACACCCCGGCCGCCGAGGCGATCCTTCGCGGCGGCGAGGCGCTATAATCGCGCCCATGGAGAAATGGCTCATCCTCGCAGCCCTTGGTGCGCTCTCGCTCTTCCTGTGGGTGCTGGGCGGACGCCTTCAGCCCGCCCCGCGCCCGGCGCGCGCCGCGCCGCGCACCCACGCCCGCACCGCGCCGCCCGAGCCTGAGGCCGCCCCCCGGGCGCGGCCCGCCCGCGCCATGCAGCTCTCCCGCTGCACGCGCTGCGGCGCCTGGCGCGTCGAAGGCGCGCGCTGTCACGATTCCCGCGGCTATCCCCGCGGTTGACCCCCGGAATCGCGGCCGTTACAGGCTTCCCCCATGTCAGACCTTCCCGCGCCCGACCGCTCCTATCAGGGGCTGATTCTCACCCTTCAGGCCTATTGGGCCTCCAAGGGCTGCGTCATCCTTCAGCCCTACGACATGGAAATGGGCGCCGGCACGTTCCACCCGGCCACCACGCTGCGCAGCCTCGGGCCGAAACCCTGGAAGGCCGCCTATGTTCAGCCCAGCCGCCGCCCCGGCGATGGCCGCTATGGCGAGAACCCCAACCGGTTCCAGCGCTACTACCAGTTCCAGGTGATCCTGAAGCCCGCGCCCGCCGACATCCTCGATCTTTATCTCGGGTCGCTCGACGCCATCGGCCTCAACCGCGACGTCCACGACATCCGCTTCGTTGAGGACGACTGGGAAAGCCCCACGCTCGGCGCGTGGGGCCTCGGCTGGGAGGTGTGGTGCGACGGCATGGAGGTGACGCAGTTCACTTACTTCCAGCAGGTCGGCGGCGTCGACTGCAACCCGGTCTCCGGCGAAATCACCTACGGCCTGGAACGCCTCGCCATGTATGTGCAGGGAGTCGAGTACGGCTTCGACCTCGCCTACAACACGATGGACAAATCCTCGCCCGACTACATGACCTGGGGCGACGTCTATCACCAGAACGAGGTCGAACAGTCCGGCTTCAACTTCCAGCACGCCAACACCGATGTGCTCTTCCGCCAGTTCAAGGAGGCCGAGGATCAGGCGCAGCATCTGCTGAACGCCCCGGTCGGCCGCGCGACGAACGAATACCCGGATTGGAAACACGTCCTCCCGGCCTATGAGCAGACCATCAAGGCGTCGCACCTCTTCAACCTGCTCGATGCGCGCGGCGTCATCTCGGTCGCCGAACGCCAGGCCTATATCGGCCGCGTGAGAACGCTCGCCAAAGCCTGCGCCGAAGCCTGGGTGAAAAGCCCCCAGGGCCGTACCGACGCGAGGCTCGCGTAATGCCCCAACTCCTCACCCCCTCCGTCATCCTGAGGTGCGCGCCGAAGGCGGGCCTCGAAGGACGCACGCTGCCTCACCCCATTCGTGTCATGCCCGCGAAGGCGGGCATCCACGTCTCGCGCGGTCGGTGGATGCCCGCGACAATCGGGTTGGAGTTCTAACCCATGCCCCAGCTCCTCCTCGAACTCTTCCAGGAAGAAATCCCCGCGCGCATGCAGAAGCAGGCGGCGGAGGATCTCCGCCGTCTCATGCTCAAGGCGCTGGCCGAAAAAGGCCTCGGCACGCACGAGGCCATCGTCCACGTCACGCCGCGCCGCCTCGCTTTCGTCATTGAAAACCTGCCCGCCGCGTCTGAGGCCGTCAGCGAGGAGCTGAAAGGCCCGCGCACGTCCGCGCCGCCCGCCGCGCTCGATGGCTTCCTCAAGAAAACCGGCCTCGGCAAAGACCAGCTCCAGGTCCAGGCCGATCCCAAGGGCGACTTCTACATCGCCAGAATCGAAAAGGCCGGCCGCCCCGCGCCCGCGATCATCGCCG
>JAKOQZ010000237.1 GCA_029778105.1 Pseudomonadota bacterium
GGCGGCGCCGGTGCTGCTGGCGCAGGCTTTCGCGGCCCAGCTGCCCTGGGACAGACGCGGGCTGATCGTCAATCTGCTGGATCAGAAGCTGTTCAATCTCAATCCCGATTTCTTCGCCTATACGCTGTCGAAGGCGGCGCTGGGGGCGGCGAATGTGATGCTGGCGCAGGCGCTGGCCCCGCGCATCCGGGTGAACGCCATCGCGCCGGGGATCACGCTGCCGAGCGCCGATCAGACCGAATCGGAGTTCGAGGCCGCGCAGGCGACGCCGCCGCTGGGCCATGGCAGTTCGCCGGACGATCTGGTGCAGGCGCTGCGCTATCTCGTTTCGGCCGAGTCGATGACGGGGCAGACGCTGGTCGTCGACGGCGGGCAGAGCCTGACGCCCGCTGCGCGCGATGTGATGTTCGCCGTGCGGGGCGAGGACTAGTCTGCCGTTTCGGCCAGCGCCCAGGCGAGATAGGGCGCGTTCGCGGCCTCGATGCCCAGCGTGAGGAAACACGGCGTCGCATAGGGGTGAAGCGGCCGCGCGGCGTCGATCACGCGGTCGACCATGTCGCGGCGGGTCTTGATGAGCATGGCCGTTTCGCGCTGGTTTTCGATGGCGCCGCCCCAGCGATAGACGGACCGCATGGGAGGCAGGATGTTGCAGCAGGCCGCGAGTCGCGCCTCGATGAGCGCCCGCGCCATGGCGGAGGCCGCCGCCTCGTCGGGCAGCGTGGTATAGACGAAGGCGAGCGCGTCGTTCTCGGGCATGTCGTGGGCGGAACACTGAGGATGCGGCAGGAGCATAACGCATGAATGCGCATCCGGTGGCGGCATGAGCAAAAAGCCGCCGCGCAAGCCCCTGGCGAACTGGCCCGCAAAGGGATCGGGCCTGGGGTTGAAGAGCATCTTTCGGGAAACCGCCGGGCGGGCGGGACTGTTTTCCAGGCCGCCGGCCTATCCGCCGCGCGACGCCGTGCCGCGTGGGGCGGGGCAGGGCGTGCTGGTGATCCCAGGGTTCCTGACCGGCGACATGACGACGGTGCGGCTGCGGACCTTCCTGACCCGTAGCGGGTATGCCGCAGAGGGCTGGGGCAGCGGGATCAATCTGGGGCCGCGCTCCAAACCGATCCAGCGGTTGAAGAACCGGGTGGCGCGGCTGAGCGAGCGCACCGGCGGCAAGGTGGTGCTGGCGGGCGTGAGTCTGGGCGGTGTGTTCGCGCGCGAAATCGCCAAGATGATGCCGGAGCATGTGGCGGGAGTGGCGACGCTGTGTTCGCCCCTGACATTGCCCGTGCCGACGCCGCTGGCGCCTTTCGTGACCGCCTTGCAGCGGACGTTCGATCACGGGCTGGTGGAGAGCGCGCTGGGTGAGCCGGTGATGCCGGAGCAGCCGGTGCTGGTGATCTATTCCACGAATGACGGCGTCGTGGACTGGCGGCATTGCGTGCCGCCGCCGGCGCCGAATGTGACGCTGCTGGAGATCCCGCGCGCCCGGCACATGACGATCGGATCGAACCCCGAGGCGCAGGAGGCGTTGGGCGTGTTTCTGGGGCGCGTGTTCGGGCCGCGTCGCCTGCGCGATTTGCCGCCGCGATGAGATGACGCAGATCGCGCGGCGCGCGGCGTCGTAGTGTCGGCGCGACAGCATCGAAGCGGAGTGTGCGATGCGCTTTTCGGTCTCCAAGGCCGTCGTCTATGGCGTCACCATGTTCGTGGCGCTGCTCATCGGTCTTTCGATTTCCGGCGGTTGGCCGGCCGGTGTCGTTCTGGCCGGGGCGGCGGCCGGCGCGGTGATTGGCGCGCTGCTGTTCGGGTATCTGATGCGCGAGGTCTCCATCGACGTCGCCGGCGCGACGCCGGCGAGCATCGAAGCCGCGGTGCGCGGCACATGGGCGCTGAAGAGCTTCAAGCGCAGCGGCGAGGGCGCAGACGGCGGCGTGCGCTATAGCCGGGGCGTCGGCATGCTGGGCGATACCTTCACCGCGAAGCCGACCGCAACGGGGGTGACGCTAACCGGGGCGGCGAACATCCTGAACGTCGTGCGGAAAAAAGCCGCCGGGCGCTGAACCGCAGGGCGGCGTCAGTCGGTGACGGGCGCGGCGGGATCTTCGGGTTTGAAGTCGAGCGCGACGCCGTTCATGCAATAGCGAAGCCCGGTGGGGGCGGGGCCGTCGGGGAAGACGTGCCCGAGATGGGCTTCGCATCTGGCGCACTGAACCTCGACGCGGCGCATGCCGTGCGAGACGTCCTCGACCAGCTTCACCGCCGCGCGGTCGAGCACGTCGAAGAAGGAGGGCCAGCCCGAGCCGCTTTCGTATTTCGTGGCGCTGTCGAAAAGCTCGTTGCCGCAAGCGACGCAGACGAAGAGGCCGGGGCGCTTTTCGTTCAGCCAGGGGCCGGTGAAGGCCCGCTCGGTGCCGCCGCAGCGCGTGACGGCGTAGGCCTGGGGCGAGAGCTCCGCCTTCCACTGGGCGTCGGTCTTTTCGATCTTGTCGGTCATGGCGGGCTCCTGATGACGGTCGGCAGGATATGGGACGAGCGCCTGGAAATTGTAGTCGGGATAATTGAGAATCATTCGCAATCGTGTCAGGCTGTCCGAAGTGAAGGCGGCGGATGGACGGCATGGCGGCGGACGAGCGGCGGGCAGTGACGAAGGACGGCTTCATCTCGTCGGCTGTGCTGAAGCTGCTGGCGCGGCGGGGCGAGGTGAGCGCAGTCGACGCCATCTCACCGCATTTCAAGCTGATCGCGCTGAAGGGCGAGGGGCTGAAAGGCGCAAGCTGGGCGCCGGGGCACAAGCTGCAGGTGCAGATGCGCGGGCTTTCGTTCCGGACCTATACGCCGATCGTCTGGGACAGCGTGAACGGGTCTGCGCGGTTCCTGGCCTATGCACATGGCGACAGTCCGGCCGGGAAATGGATGAAGGACCTGCGGCCCGGCGACGGTGTGACGTTGTTCGGGCCGCGCCGGTCGATGGACATGAGTTTTGACGGGCCGGTGATCGTGGCGGGCGACGAGACGGTGTTCGGGCCGGCAGCCGGTCTGGTGGCGGCGGGACGGGAGGTGCGGTGCCTGTTCGAGGTGACCGATGCCGGCGAGAGCCGTGACGTTCTGGCGCAGATCGGCGTCGGCGATGTGCGGCTGGTGCCGCGCGAGGCGGACGACGCGCATCACGCGGCGCTGGCGGCGATGCTGACGGGGATGGTGGATGGGCGCGTGACCTATGTCGTCGCCGGCAAAGGCGCGACCGTGCAGCGGCTGGTGCGGGCGTTGCGGGGGGAAGGCGTGCCGGCGGGGCGGATGCGGACCAAGGCCTACTGGTTGCCGGGCAAGACCGGGATCGACTGACGGACTTGAAACATTCCTGCGAATGTATAATGCATTCCATCGAATGTAGATGGAGGCGTTATGGCGCTGTCACGCAGGGCATTCATCCGGGTCGCGGGCGGGGCGGCGGTTTTCGCGGCGGCGGGTGTGGGACTGAGCCGGTGCGACCGCATGCCGGCCGAGGCGATCAGCGGGTGGAACGGGCCGCCGGCCGCCGAGACCGAGCCGCGGCGGCGGGCGCTGAGCTTTGCCCTGCTGGCGCCCAATCCGCACAACATGCAGTCGTGGATCGCCGATCTTTCGACGCCCGGCGAGATCGCGCTGTTCGTCGACCCGGCGCGGCTGCTGCCGGAGACCGATCCGCAGTGGCGGCAGATCCTGATCGGGTGCGGGTGCTTTCTGGAGACGCTGACGCTGGCAGCCGCCGCCGAGGGCTGGCGGGCGGATGCAGCGGTGGTGCCGGACGGGTTCGACGAGGGCCAGGCGGGGGCGCGTCCGTTCGCGGTGGTGCGGTTCATCGCCGCCGTGCCGGCCGACCCGGACGGGCTGGCGGCGGCGATCGTGTCGCGGCGGTCGGGGAAGGTCGATTATGACGGGCGTGCCGTGCCGCCGGCGGCTATTGCGGCGTTGCGCCGCGTGCATCGCGCGGACGAGGGCGCGCTGACGCTGACCAGCGATCCGGAGGCGGTGGCGGCGCTGCGCCGGATCTCGACGGCGGCGATGCGGGTGGAGGTGGATACCGACCGGACCTATGCCGAGACGGTGCGGGTGATGCGGATCGGCGCGGACGAGATCGCGGCGCACCGGGACGGGCTCAGCTTCCACGGGCCGTTTTTCTGGTGGGCGAAGGCGCTGGGCCTGCTCAGCCCGGAGGCCCAGATGGACAAGGACTCGACGGCGCGGGGAATGGCGCGGGCGCTGCTGGACGACCAGGCGGCCTCGACCGCCACGTTCGGCTGGCTGACCACGACGGGCAACACGCGGGCGCAGCAGATCGGCGTGGGGCGCGCCTATGTGAGGCAGAACCTCGCGGCGACGCGGGCGGGGCTGGCGTTCGCGCCGTGGAGCCAGGCGCTGCAGGAATTTCCCGAGATGGCGGCGTTGCGGGCCGAGTTGCGCGCCGTGGTGGGGGCCGCGACCGGGGACACGGTGCAGATGTTCTTCCGGCTCGGATACGCCCCGCCGCCGCCGCCGACCCCGCGCCGTGCGCTTGACGCGATCATCGCCGCCTGAGACGCGAAGGGATGGAGACGCCCGGCCCTGCGGATTCGTTCCGCATCCTCACCTGGATCGGTATCATCGAACAGCTGCAGCGCACGCGCGCCGAGCGGCTGCTGAAGGGCGCGGGGCTGAGCTATCCCGAGTTCGCCATGCTGAGCCATTTCAGCCACGGACATCCGCCCGAGAAAACCGTCACCGGCATCGCCGCCGCCATGCAGCAATTGCAGCCGGCGGTCACCAAGACGGTCGCGAAGCTGGTGGCCAAGGGGCTGGTGACGGCGACGCCCAGCGCCGTGGACGGCAGATCGAAAGCGCTGAGGCTGTCGGACGAGGGGCGGGCGGCGTTCGCGCGCGGGGTGGCGGCGCTGGAGCCCTTTATCGCGCAGGCCTTCGCGGGGTGGACGGCGGGGGAGGCGGCGCAGCTGTTCGCCGGGCTGGACCGGCTGAAGCTGTTCCTGGACGCCAACCGCTAGGCGGTGACGGCGCGGTCGTTGTCGTTGGCGGTCTCCGCCTTGGCGGCGTCGCGGACGGCGAGGGCGATGCGGGTCCACACGCGGCGCTCGTCGGGCTCGCCGGCCTCGGCGAAATGGCGGCACCACACGAGGGCTTCGGCCCGGGCGCGGGCCCCGTAACGGCGGCGGAGGGTGGCGGCGGTGCGTTGGATATGCGGCTCTGACGGCAAGGTTTCAGTCTTCCGCGCGCCCCATCGCGCGGTCCTTTTGCAGTTGCGAAGGCGGGCGTTCTAGCGGCGCGGGCGGGTTTCGTCAGGTAAATTCGACGTCAGGTCCGGGAACCCGCGCGGGGCCCCTTGCAGGCGCGCGGGTGAATGACTATATTCCCATAACTGACCAAAACAGGGCCTCCGGCGCGCCGGGGGCCCTTGGCGTTTCAGGGCCGGTCGGGGGCGTAGAGGACGTGGCGGTGGAGGAGGAAAAGGGGCGCGGTCAGCATTGTTGCCCCGCCTGGTCTGCGTCCCACATTGAGGGTGCGACCCTGCCAGATCACCTGCAGAGGCCCCCGGCAAACGTCCGAAACGACGGGTCGCGACAGCCGGATAGCATCTCGACCCGGCGCTGTCATCGGACCATGCGCCGCAAGGCGAGCGACGTCATGCCGCGCGCGCAGCAGGACCGTTGAGGGCGTGGCAGCGTTCGCGCATCGGGTTTAAGGTGGCGGCCCCATGAGCGATGCAGTCGGCCCCGGCGATCTGGTTCTCTGCGTGAACGCTTCGCCCAACCATGTGACGGGCGAGGCGGTGCCGCTGGTCGCCGGCGAGACCTACCGGGTTTACGGCGTCTATGAGTTCGCGTGCCCCTGCGGCCGGGGCGATGCCCTGCTGGACATCAATATCGACTTCGCCTGGTGCCAGACCCGGTTCAGGCTCCTCCCCAAACCGAAGGCTGAGCAGAAGCCCCGGAAGGTCGAGGTGCCGAAGGAGACGGAGAAGGCCAGCCCTAGCTAAATGTCCTGTCGATGGGCGGTAGTCATTGCCCTA
>JAKOQZ010000238.1 GCA_029778105.1 Pseudomonadota bacterium
GCTGCCGCCGCCATCGCCGGAGCGCAGCGTGTGGGCGGCGATGGCCGCGCCGTGGGTCATGGTCTGGCGGTTCTTCATCGCGGACGCCCAAGCGGGCGCGCCGGCCGGTGCGTCCGGCGACGGCGTGGAGCTGCCGCCCGAAATGGTCCCGCCCGTGGCGGTGACGGCGGCACGGCCGCCCGAGCGATAGCTATCCTTGAGTGAGGCTGCCGCCTTGCGGAGCGGCGACATGGCTGCGCCGACGGCGGCTTGGCCGACGCCTCCTGCGCCGCCAGCGACTGCGGCCGCGCCGGACTTGCCGGCCGAACCGAGCGCATAGGCGCTGTTGGCGGCGCCCGAAGTGAAGGCGGCGCCTCGGGCCGCTCCGCCGACCGCACCCGCTGCCGCGCCGACACCGAGGCGGGCCGCAGCGGCGCCACCGGCCAGCGCGCCGCCGGCTGCGAGCACAGTTCCCGCTGCTGCCCCTGCGCCAAGCGCTGGGCCGCCCGAGACGATGCCATTGGCGATCGATGGGCCGAAGATGCCGAGGCCGAGAAGGCACAGCGAGGCAAGCGCAACGGCCATCGCGTCCTCGATGCTGGGCTGCGCGCCGCCAAAACCGGCGCGGAACTCATCGAACAAGGTCGAGCCGATGCCGACGATGACGGCGAGCACCAGCACCTTGATGCCCGATGAGATCACCAACCCCAATACGCGCTCGGCCATGAAGGCGGTTTTGCCGAACAGGCCGAACGGGATGAGGACGAAGCCGCAGAGCGTCGCCAGCTTGAACTCGATTAGCGTCACGAAGAGCTGGATCGCCAGAATGAAGAAGGCGAGGATAACCAGCAGCCAGGCGATCAGCAGCACCGCGATCTGGATGAAGTTCTCGAAGAACGCGACCCAGCCCATCAAGTCTGAAATGGATTCTAGGATCGGCTGACCCGCCTCCAGGCCGACTTGGGCGACGCGGCCTGGCTGGAGCAGTTCGGCCGCCGTAAAACCGGTGCCCGACGCTTTGAGGCCGAGCCCTGCGAAGCTCTCGAAGACGATGCGTGCCAGGCTGTTCCAGTTGCCGATGATGTAGGCGAAGACACCGACAAACAGCGTCTTCTTGACAAGGCGCGCGATGATGTCGTCGCCTTCGCCCCACGTCCAGAACAGCGCGGCCAAGGTCACGTCGACGACGATCAGGGTGGTGGCGATGAACGCCACCTCGCCGCCGAGCAGGCCGAACCCGCTGTCGATATAGCGGGTGAAGACATCCAGAAAGCGATCGACGACGCCGGTGCCGCCCATATCAATTCTCCTGCGGGGTAGCGCCATCGGCGATGCGGGCGGCGGGACGCGCGCCGGGCGCGAGGAACCGACGACGGTTCTCGGCCCAGGCGTGCAGGCAATCAGGGTCGCTCACCCCGGCCGCGCCGATCGACTGGCAGCGGCGCAGCTCGATCAACAGCGGGTCCGTCGCCGATTTCTCGGCGACGGCCGCCGGCCCCTCGCGCGGGGGTTCGGGCACTCGGCTCATCTCGATCGCCGTCATCGTGATGGCGATGGCGATGAAGATGACGGCGCCGATGCGCGCGATGAGCTTTCTGTCCATGACGATCAGTCGTGGAACATGCGGGCGTTGCCCGGCTGATAGCCGGTGGACCGCGTCAGGAAGCGGCGCAGACGTTCGCGGCTCTCGGCTTCAACGGCCGCGTTGCGCGCCGAATCCAGCGCCTGCGCCCGGCCCTGCGCGGCGAGCAGCGCCGTCAGGTCCGCGAGCTGCTGCGATTGCAGCGCGAGAAGCTGGTTGCCCGCCTGCGCGGCTTGGAGCGCGCCGGTCGCCGACTGACTAGACGTGACCACGCCGTCCATCGTCGTCCGCGCGCCGTCGATATTGCCGACGACGCCAGCCTGCACACGCAGCGCATCCTCGAACGCGCCGACGCTATCCTCCCAGCGCGCATTGGCGTTAGCGACCATCTGCGCGTGGGTGCCGGTGAGCGCCGCGCCCTTGTAGCGGCCGTTGAAGACCTGTTGGACGTTCTGCACGTCGTAGGCGATGCGCTGGGCTTCGCCGAGAAGCTGCTGGGTGCGCTGCACCTGCTGCTGCAACTGCTGGAGCGAGTTGAACGGCAGCGACGCCAGATTGCGCGCCTCGTTGATGAGGCTGGTCGCCTGCTGCTGGATTTGCTGGATCTGGTTGTTGATCTGCTGGAGCGACCGCGCGGCCGTCAGCACGTTCTGCGCGTAATTGGTCGGGTCATAGACGATCCCGCCGAACTGAGCGTGCGCCGGCGTGGCGGCGGTGATGCCGATCATGCTCGACGTGGCGATGGCGCCGGCCAGCATGGCGCGGCGCAGGATATTGGGCTTCATGGGGTCATGTCCTTCAAGGCAAGGGGAAGCTGGCCGGCATCTTCCCGGCGACCGGCCAGCGGATCAGGTTGGGGGTCGGGAAGGAGATCGACCGCCCAGGCCAAGCCGCGATGGCGCAACCACTCGGCGGCGAAGTGCTCGCGACCGTGTGTCTCGACGAGTTCGGTGATGCGGAGCTGATCGGTCTTGGAAGAAGCGGCGGCGAAGGCCAGCGCGACCTCGCC
>JAKOQZ010000239.1 GCA_029778105.1 Pseudomonadota bacterium
GCCGATGGCGCTACCCCGCAGGAGAATTGATATGGGCGGCACCGGCGTCGTCGATCGCTTTCTGGATGTCTTCACCCGCTATATCGACAGCGGGTTCGGCCTGCTCGGCGGCGAGGTGGCGTTCATCGCCACCACTCTGATCGTCATCGACGTGACCTTGGCCGCGCTGTTCTGGACTTGGGGTGAAGGCGACGACATCATCGCGCGCCTCGTCAAGAAGACGCTGTTCGTCGGTGTTTTCGCCTACATCATCGGCAACTGGAACAGCCTTGCGCGGATCGTCTTCGAGAGCTTCGCCGGGCTCGGGCTCAAAGCGTCGGGCACCGGCTTTACGGCGGCCGAACTGCTCCAGCCGGGCCGCGTCGCCCAAGTCGGGCTGGAGGCGGGTCAGCCGATTCTGGAGTCCATTTCAGACTTGATGGGCTGGGTGTCCTTCTTCGAGAACTTCATACAGATCGCGGTCCTGCTGTTTGCTTGGGTGCTGGTCATCCTTGCCTTCTTCATCCTGGCGATCCAGCTTTTTGTGACGCTGATCGAGTTCAAGCTGGCGACGCTCTGCGGCTTCGTCCTCATTCCGTTCGGCCTGTTCGGCAAGACCGCCTTCATGGCCGAGCGCGTGCTGGGGTTGGTGATCTCGTCGGGCATCAAGGTGCTGGTGCTCGCCGTCATCGTCGGCATCGGCTCGACCTTGTTCGACGAATTCCGCGCCGGGTTCGGCGGCGCGCAGCCAAGCATTGAGGACGCGCTGGCCGTCGCGCTCGCCTCGCTGTGCCTTCTCGGCCTTGGTATCTTCGGCCCGTCGATCGCCAATGGCATCGTCTCGGGCGGCCCGGCGCTTGGCGCAGGGGCTGCGGCGGGAACCGTGCTCGCAGCCGGCGGCGCGTTGGCCGGTGGCGCAGCCGCCGCCCGCCTCGGTGTCGGCGCTGCGGCGGGTGCGATCGGCGGCGCCGCGCGAGGCGCAGCCTTCACCTCGGGCGCCGCCAATAGCGCCTATGCCCTCGGCTCGGCTGGCAAGACCGGCGCGGCAGCCGTTGCCGGCGGCGCTGGCGGCGTCGGCCAGGCGGCGGTCGGCGCCGCCATGTCGCCGCTCCGCAAGGCGGCGGCCTCGCTCAAGGATAGCTATCGCTCGGGCGGCCGTGCCGCCGTCACCGCCACGGGCGGGACCATTTCGGGCGGCAGCTCCACGCCGTCGCCGGACGCACCGGCCGGCGCGCCCGCTTGGGCGTCCGCGATGAAGAACCGCCAGACCATGACCCACGGCGCGGCCATCGCCGCCCACACGCTGCGCTCCGGCGATGGCGGCGGCAGC
>JAKOQZ010000035.1 GCA_029778105.1 Pseudomonadota bacterium
AGAGCTCGTGCCCTTGATCGAGGCGCTGGACGACGAACGCTACGCCGCGCTGCTGGCCGGCGAGGACGAGGCGCGCAGCCTTCTGGTGCGCCCGGCCCCCAGCCCCGCCAACGACCCGCAATGACATCGCCGGACGGCATTGCGCCCCGGCCGCTATAGACTTATATTCTTATATCCGTGGCCGGGCCGTCCGGCCGCGCAGCCTCATGCCGCCGGAAAGGCGTGAGGAAAGGCAGGGGGAGAACGCAAAAACGAAAACACGAAAAAACGAATAACGAGTCGTTGTGGCGTGTTGACGAGCGGCCCCCAAGATCTAGGCGTCTTTCTGCTCCGCGATCCACTGATCGATGACGCTCTCCAGCACGGTCAGCGGCAGCGCCCCGTTGTCCAGCACGGCGGAGTGGAATTTCCTCAAGTCGAATTTCGGCCCCAGCGCCGTCTTCGCCCGGTCGCGCAGCTCCAGGATCTTGAGCATGCCGATCTTGTAGGCGCAGGCCTGGCCCGGCATCACGGCATAGCGTTCGATCTCCGACGTGACGTCGCTTTCCGCCATGCCGGTCGTCTCGACCATATAGGCGATCGCCTGCTCGCGGCTCCACTTCTTGTAGTGCATGCCGGTATCGACGACGAGCCGCACCGCGCGGAACAGCTCGGCCTGCAGCCGTCCCAGATCGCCCAGCGGGTCATCCTTGTACATGCCCATCTCCCAGGCGAGCCGCTCGGCATAGAGCGCCCAGCCCTCGGTATAGGCGGTGAAGGGCAGGTTCGAGCGCGCCAGCGGCAGGTCCAGATTCTGCGCCGTCGCGATCTGATAGTGATGGCCGGGAATGCCCTCGTGATAGGCGAGGGTCTTCATCGACCATTTGGGCGTCTCCTTCACGTCGCGCAGGTTCGCGAAGAACCGGCCCGGCCGCGATCCGTCCAGCGACGGCGGATTGTAGTAAGCGCCCGCCGACCCGGTCTCCGAGAATTTCGGCACGCGCACCACTTCCAGCTCCTGCGGCGGAATGCGCTCGAACGCCTCCGGCAGCTTCGCCTTCACCTCGGCGAGCAGGCGCGTGTATTCGTCCAGGATGTCCTGACGGCCCTTGTCGCTGTCCTCGAAGTGATATTTCGGGTCTTCGCCCAAAGCCTTCATCCGCGCGCCGACGGTGCCCTCGCTCATGCCCTGGGCGATCAGGATCGCATCCATCTCGGCCGTGATGCGCGCCACCTCGGCCAGGCCGATGTCATGCACCTGCTGCGGGGTCAGATCGGTCGTCGTCTGCTGGCGCAGCGCCAGCGCGTAGTATTCCTCGCCCTGCGTCTGCTTCCAGATGCCGGCGTCCGGCGTCGACTGGCTGCGCAGATCCTCCATCGCCGCGATCAGGCGCTGATAGGCGGGATAGACCGTGTCGGCGATCGCGGTCTCCGCGTCGGCCGCCAGGCGGGCGCGATCCTCCTCCGCCATGTCCACCTTCTTCAGGCTGTCCACATAGACCGTATAGAGCGGGTTCTCCCTGGCCGGCGCCGCGATCAGCCCCTTCATTTCCGCCACGACCTTGTCGATCACGAAGGTCGGCGGCACATCGCCCATCCCGGCCTGCTTGCGCACGACGCCGATCACCTGGTCGAACTTCACGCCCACCGCCTTCAGCCGTTCGACATAGTTGCGGGCCGTCTTCTCGTTTCTCACCACATGCGTGAACTGCATGAAGCGGGGAAAGCCATTCTGCACGCCGAACATCTGGTTGACGGGATAGGGCGCCCCGCCGGTCGCCCAGGCGACATCGCGATAGGCGAGCGCCGTGCCGTAGAACCAGATCATCACCTCGCGCGTGATCTTTTCCTGCCCTTCCAGCGACGCCGGCTCATAGGCTTCGATCACGGCGAGATTGTCCGCCAGCCTCTGCTGGTCGCGCTCGCCCTGTTCCCAGGATGCGTCCGACAGCTTGCCGGAATGGAAATCGAGCCACCCGCCCTCGATGGCGCCCAGCTGGGTGATCAGCTCGGGATCATCCATCAGCAGAGCGAATGTCTGCTTGTTGACCGTCATATGCAGCGACGGATTGATGAACACGACATACGTGCCATAGCCGGCGGCGAGCACGACCAGGCCGAGGACGCTCAGCAGCGTCCATTTCACGAAACGCCACATCAGCCAGATCCCCCGATTGGCACGTTACCGACGCTTGCGCGGATGCGATCTGAGCTTGCGGGTCTGCTTGGCCGGCACGTCGTGCAGGCCTCGCGCCATCAGCTCCGCCCAGATCTCTTCGGCGTCGTCGGCGAAACCGAACAGATCGATATCCTGGGGCGAAATCATCCCCGCGTCGACCATCACGTGAAAATTCAGCAGCTGCTTCCAGTAGTCGCGGTCGAACAGGATGATGGGCAGATCGTGCGACATCTTGTTGTTCTGGCGCAGCGTCAGCAGTTCGAACAATTCGTCCAGCGTGCCGTATCCTCCGGGGAACACGACCAGCGCATTGGCGCGCATCGCAAAGTGCATCTTGCGGATCGCGAAGTAATGGAACTGCAGCGTCAGGTCCGGCGTCGAATAGGGGTTCGGCCCCTGTTCGTGCGGCAACTCGATATTGAAGCCGACGGAGGGCGCGCCGGCGTCGTGGGCGCCGCGATTGGCCGCCTCCATGATGCCGGGGCCGCCGCCGGTCGCGATCACATTGTCGCGCAGCCCGTCGGCCACATCCTTGGCGCCGCCCCGCTCCGAAGCGATGCGGGCGAATTCGCGGGCCTGCGAATACCAATAGCGGTGACGCTCCGGGCCCGACATGGAAACCCGCGCGCTGCCGAACACGACGATCGTCGATCTGACGCCCCAGGCGCGCAGATTCTGTTCGGCTTTCTCGTATTCAAGCAGGAAGCGCGCGCCGCGCGTCGCATCCGACAGCAGGAAATCCTGGTCGAGCGCTGCAAGGCGATACGCCTTGGCGGCCATCTGGGCGGCGTTGGGCGCGAGCTTCGGCTTGGGCTCGGCTTTCGCCCTGGCGGGCGTCGTCGCCGTCGCGCGCTTGGCCTTCTGCAGCGCGCCCAGCGGCGCGGTCTTGGGGGTGCGGGCGGCGGGAGTCTTTTTTGTTCTTGATGTCATGGTGTCTCAGTTCAGGTCGATGGCATGCGCTTTCAGGACATCGAGAGATGCGATGCGCAGCGTGGCGATATGCGTCGCGGCCAGAACCAGTTTCGGCGCGGCGCCCGCTGCATAGGCCTCGGCCCAGCGGGCGGCGCATAAACACCAACGGTCGCCCGGCTGCAAGCCCGGAAATCCGAATTCCGGGCGCGGGGTCGAGAGATCGTTTCCCGCAGCGGTCGAGAATGTCAGGAATTCCGCCGTCATGATGGCGCACACCGTATGCACGCCGCGATCTTCCGGCCCCGTGTTGCAGCACCCGTCGCGCCAGAACCCGGTCATCGGGGTCGTGCCGCAAGTCGCAAGCGGCTCGCCCAGCACGTTCAGGGCCGGCGCCCGGCCGCGTCCGCGATCTTCTGGTTCCCGGTAAGCCATCTGCTCTCCTACGCGGCGATCTGCACCGCGACATTGACCGTCAATGCGATGATGACCGCATTGTAGAAGTACGAAACGATGCTGTGCACCAGCGCCGACCGGCGGATGCGCTGGCCGGAGATCTCCACGTCCGATGTCTGCGCCGTCATGCCCAGCACGAACGAGAAATAGAGGAAGTCCCACACGTCCGGTTCTTCATCGCCGGGGAACTCCAGGCCCTCGGTCGACCCTCCATCGTCCTCTTCCGCGTAGTAGAGCCGCGCATAATGCAGCGCGAGGCTGCCATGCACCGTCAGCCACCCCAGCGGGACGCTGGTGATGGCCACGACCAGCGCAAGGCCATGGATCGATTCGGCCGCGGTCAGAATCGTGATGATGGCGACCAGGCTGAATCCGACGGCCGCCAGCGTCAGCAACGCGATGATGCTGACGCCTTCATCTTCGATCCGCGCGTATTTCATGGTGCTGTCCGGCGTCGCCCGCGCCGCGAAAAGCGCCAGCAGGATCAGATAGACGACAAAGAATGCGTCTCCCGCCGCCAGCGAGCGGGTCTGCCATTCCTCGCCGGCGGCCGCGAACCACGCCGCCACCGCCGCCACGGCGCCGGCGTAAAAGCGATGATGCTGCTGGAAATGACGTGGAAGGAAACTGCGCCCGTGGGTGTGGGCCTTGGACTTCTTGGCTGAGGTCATGCCGCCCGCCTGTTCGTCTTCCCACCCTAGGGCCGGTCGGGAATTCGTCAATGACGGAACGCGTCTGGGCGCGATGTGTTGCGCGACAGGCGGCGGTCCGGCGGGAGGTCGCTCAGGGGGCGCGTTGCCCGCCGGGCGCGACGGGCCGGGCAGGGCCGGGGCCGGTGTGCGATCGATGCGCCGCCGCCTCCCGCATGTCCGTCGCGAAGCAGGCTGCGATCCAGGCGGCTCCCAGGCCGCGCGACACAGGCGCCTGCAAGCCAATGGATTGCGGGGAGCGCTGCGTTTCCTCTGTCATCGCCAGATCCTTTCGAAGCGGCGATCGAGCTATATCGCAAATAAGAATTAGTCTCAATAATGAGATGAAGACCGATCGCGGCGCAGATCGCGCCGCGTCGCTCAGAGCGATTTGAGGAAGGCGATCAGCGCGTCGCGATCCGCTTTGGGCGCGGTGCGGAATGCCTCGCGCGCCGCCGCCGCTTCGCCATCGTGCCAGAGAATGGCTTCGGCGAATCCGCGCGCGCGGCCATCATGCAGCAGCAGCGTGTGGCCGTTCACCTGTTCGACCAGCCCCAGTCCCCACAGCGGCGGCGTCCGCCACTCGCTGCCAGACGCCTCGAAATCGGGACGTCCATCGGCGAGGCCGGGCCCCATGTCGTGCAACAGCAGATCCGTAAAGGGGTGGAATGTCTGGTTGGCCAGTTCCGGCAGTTCGGCGTTGGCGCCGGTCTTCAGCGTCGGCACATGGCAGGCCGCGCAACCGGCATCGCGGAATATCTTCTCGCCGCGCACGACCGCAGGGTCGGTCTCGTTGCGCTGGCGCGGCACGGCCAGCGTTTTCATGTAGACGACGAGCTTGGCCACGAATTCGTCGGATATCTCCGGCCCTTCCGTCGGTCCCTGATCATAGGCCGCCAGACAATCGGTCTGCGCGGGGGTGCAGTTCTGCTTGGGCAGGATCGACGTGGTCAGGCCGATATCGCCGGCGGCGGCGCCGACGCTCTGATCCAACACCGACGGCGCGTTGGCTTTCCAGCCGAAGCGTCCGATCCGGGTCGCCCCGGCGGATTCGCTCCACACGTGGTTGAGGCGGCCCGAAATGCCGTCGCCGTCGGCGTCATCCGGATCGGCGAGGGCGGTCAGCATCTCGTCGGGCACCCCATCGAGAAGTCCCATCCCGATCACCTGCGGCGCGACTCGCGCGCTGGTCAGCACGCCGTCCATCGGGCCATAGGCGAGATCGACGAAGCTCAAGCTCGGCTTGCGCAGTGAGTAGGGCGTGCCGTCGCCATAGGCGCCGGGAATTTCCTCATAATTGATGATCGCACGGCCCTCGGGCTTCACGCCGTTGATCGCCCGATCGGATAGCTGATTGCCATAGACGGGGTGGGGCATCGGCCCGCCATTCGGCGCTTTTCCCTCGATGCTCAGGCGCACCAGGATCGAGTCCATCGAGTCGCCGGGATTTTCCGGCGGACGTCCGCGACCGTCGAATGTGTGGCAACCGGCGCATGAGACGCGGTTGAACATCGGGCCAAGCCCGTCGAACGCCTTCACGGAACCGGGCGCCTGCACCCAATTGGTGTTGAACAGGCGATTGCCGAACTGGAAGACGCGCATCCGGCCCGGGCCGGCGTTTTCGGCAAGGAAGGTGAACGAACTCGCCGAGCTGATCACGCGCGTCGTGTCGCCGCCGAGCTGCGGCGTGATCGGTTCGGCGATCAGCCGCGCCCTCAGGCTCGCTTCCGACGGTCCCTTCGTTCCGCCATCGCCGCATGCGGCAAGGGACGCTGCGACCGTAAGCGTCGCCGCCAGTAGATACTTTGAAGTCATGGCGCCCTAGATCCCCGGAATCTGCACCAGAACGCCGAGCACAGGCCCCGTCTTCTTCAACTCGGCCGCCAGTACGCCCAGCGCCTCCACGGCCGCTTCGGCCTGTTTGCGCGGGGGGCTGTCCGGCGCCGCCGCCAGAACCTGATCCCACGGATCGCCCAGCGCTTTGATCTTGGTCAACACGTCCGCGAAAGCGGCGTCGATCCGCGCGGCGCCTTCCGGATCGAGCTTGCGCATCAGCGTGTCGAGCCCGGCGCCCGACCCGTTCGGATAGGTGCCATACCAGACATTCTCCACGCCCTTGAGATCGTAGACGAAGTCCTGCCGGGTGGTGTCCGAGAAGCACGACTGTTCGTCTTCCTGATCGCCGCTGTCGAGCGCGACGGCCATGCGTTCCGAACGCATCTCAGATCCCGCCAGCACCGCGATGCCGTTGATCATCCGCCCGATGACCTCGCGTTGCGGCATCGCTTTCAGCTTGGCTGCATAGCTGTTGGCCGCCGCAGGGTCCCACGCCGCAGCGACCTTTTGCAGGTCGGCGACCAGCAGGTCGGTCACGGCTTTGAGATAGGCGCGCCGTTTGTCGGTTTCCGGCGTGCCCGGAACGAAGTCGGTTGCAGGGCGGTCGCCGGGGCCGGTCGCGCTGAGGTCCTGACCCCAGAGCAGGAATTCGATAGCGTGCCAGCCGGTCGTCACGTCGGCCTCGTCAGCCTTCTGGTTCAGCCCCGCAAGCGCGGCCGCTTCCACGCTGCTCGCCGGATCGTTGATGATCCCGCTCTTGGGCGCATCGACGGTGTAGTCGATATAGGCCTCGTTCATCGGCCACGAGTTGACCTCGCCTTCGACCTCTTCGATGGGGCCGTCGTAGAAGCGGAACGCCTCGGTCACGAGATAGGCCGGCCGCGCCGCCACCCATGCGGCGCGCGCCGCCGCCAGCGTTTCCTTGTTGGGTTGGGCAAGCAGGGCCTCGACCGCCGACTGCAGTTTGGCCGCGTCCGCGACGGCGGCGACATACTGCGCCCGTCCGCCCGCCACATAGGCGTCGATCACAGCGCTGGCGTCGTATTGCCACTTGGTCGGGTCGGTCGAGCCGAGCGCATAGGAGGCCGGCACGCCGCCGCTCTCGCCGCCGCCCTCGCCACCCTCGCCGCCGCCGCCTTCTTCGTCGGCCGTGAGGATCATGGGCATGGCCTGAGCCGTGCCGAAGGGCGCGTCACGCCAGAGCGTCAGCACCGGCGTCAGCGCGAGCGCGCCTGCACCGAGCAGGAGCCGGGTCTTGAGGTCAGCCATCTTGCGGAACTCGATTGAAGAGGGGTCTTGCAACTCATTCGCAAATCTTGGCGGTCTGTGCAAGCGGCTGCGGAACGCATAGTCGTGATCGGAGGAGACGAACCATGATGCTGGGCCTTGATGGCGTTCTGACGCCCGACGAAATCGCCTCGATCGCGGCGCGGCTGGCGGGGGCCGCCTATCTGGACGGGCGGCCGACGGCCGGCTGGCACGCCCGTCAGGTCAAGTCGAACGAACAGCTCCCTGCCGACGATCCGGTCAGCCGCGCGGTTCGCACCGAGGTCGAGGCGGCCCTGCGCCGGCACCCCATCTTCAGCGCCGCCGTGCAGCCCAGCTTCATCCAGCTTCTGCTCAACCGATACGGCGCGGGACAGGCCTACGGCACCCATGTCGACGACGCCTATATGAACGGGCGCCGCACGGATGTGGCGGTCACGCTGTTTCTCAGCGAGCCCGAAAGCTATGACGGCGGCGATCTCGTGATCGAACTCCCGGCGGGCGAGCAGCGCATCAAACTTCCGGCCGGTGCGGCCATCGTCTATCCGGCGACGACCCTGCACCGCGTGGAGCCGGTGACCCGGGGCGAGCGTCTCGCCTGCGTCGGCTGGATCGAATCGCGCGTCCGCGACGTCTCGGCGCGCGAGATCCTGTTCGATCTGGAGCGGGCGCGGCGGGCGCTGTTCCAGCAGCACGGCAAGACGCCGGAGTTCGACCTCATCGCCAAGGCTTGCGCCAATTTGCTGCGCCGGTGGGGCGAATGACGCTTCTCTTCGCGCTCTACATGGCCGGGCTTGCGGCGTCCGCGATGTCGGGCGCGCTGGCCGCCGGACGGCGCAGCATGGACTGGGTCGGCGTGCTGATGCTGGCGGCCGTGACGGCGCTGGGCGGCGGCACCATGCGCGACGTGTTTCTGGGGCACTATCCCCTGTCATGGGTGGCCGAGCCCTGGCTGCTCGGCGTCACCTCGGGCGCGGCGCTGCTGACCGTGATGGTCGCCCGTTATCTGCACTACCTGAAATACACCTTCCTGCTGCTCGACGCGATCGGCCTCGTGGTGACCACCATGATCGGCTGCGACGTCGCCATGCAGATGGGCCAGCCGGTCTCCATTGTCGTGCTCAGCGGCATGATCACCGGCTGCGTCGGCGGGGTGGTGCGCGATGTTCTGTGCAACCAGGTGCCGCTGCTCTTCTCCAGCGAACTTTACGCGAGCGTCTCCGTCATGGTCGGCGCGATCTATGTCGGCGGGCACGAGCTGGGCATCGGGCACGACGTCGTCACGCTGGCTGCCGTCGCCTGCGGGCTCACGCTGCGTCTCCTGGCCGTGCGGTACGGCTGGGGCATGCCGAAATTCGTCTACAACAAGGACTGGTTCTAGGGCGGGCAGGCTGCGCCGGCACTTGCGCGGCAGGCGCGCCCGGCACATCCTCCGGCCACAAAAATACGAACGCTTTCAGGGAGAGGGCCTCATGCGCGGATTGGGCGGGCCGTTTATCGGCTTCGGCTCGGTGGTCATCGTCGCCGCCGTCGGTTTCTATTATTTCGCGCCAAATGCGGGCGTCTTCACCCGCACCGGCGCAGGAACGGCCGTCGCCGCCGCTCCCACACCCGCGCCGTCGGCGCCGCCCGCCGAAAGCGCCTACCCCGCCGGCACACCGGCAGCCGCCGGCGCCGCCAGCGCCGACCGCAAGGGCGTCACCACCGGCACGCCGACACCCGACGAAACCGCCGCGCTCGGCAAGGCCGCCGCCGTCACCGAAGCCCGCATCGCCGCCGCCGACAGCGAACCCGGCAACTGGCTGGCGCATGGCCGCACCACCGACGAGCAGCGCTTCTCGCCGCTCGACCAGATCAACACGACCAATGTCGCGACGCTGGGCGTCGCCTGGGAATACAAGACCGGGACCGTCCGCGGCCTGGAGGCATCGCCCATCGTCGTCGATGGCGTGATGTTCTTCTCCACCAACTGGGGTGCGGTGCAGGCCCTGGACGCGCGGACCGGCAAGCAGCTGTGGGCCTACGATCCGGAAGTGCCCGGCGAGTGGGCGCGCAATGCCTGCTGCGACATCGTCAATCGTGGCGTCGCCGTGTACGAGGGCCGCGTCTATGTCGGTTCGCTCGACGGCCGCCTGATCGCGCTCGACGCCAAGACCGGCAAGCCGGACTGGGTGGTCAACACGCTGATCGACCGGACGCGGCCTTACGTCATCACCGGCGCCCCGCGCATCGCCAAGGGCATGGTGCTGATCGGCAATGGCGGCGCCGAGCTGGGCGTGCGTGGCTATGTCACCGCCTACGATGCCAAGACCGGCGCGCAGAAATGGCGCTTCTTCACGGTCCCCGGCGATCCGTCGAAACCGCAGGAGAGCCCTGAACTGGAAGCCGCGCTGCCGACTTGGAGCAAGGACCCGGCCGCCAAGTGGGTCGCCGTCGGCGGCGGCGGCACGGTGTGGGACGCCATCGTCTACGACCCCACGCTCAATCTCGTTTACATCGGCGTCGGCAATGGTTCGCCCTGGAACCACGACATGCGCTCGCCGGGCGGCGGCGACAATCTCTATGTCTCGTCGATCGTCGCGCTCAATCCCGATACCGGCCGCATGGTCTGGCATTATCAGACGACGCCGGGCGACAGCTGGGACTTCACGGCGACGCAGCACATCATGCTGGCCGATCTCACCATCGACGGGAAACAGCGGCGCGTGGTGATGCAGGCGCCGAAGAACGGCTTCTTCTATGTGCTCGATGCGGCGACGGGCGAGTTCATCTCGGCCGAAGCCTATGTCGCGGTGAACTGGACGAAGGGTCTCGACCCCGTCACGCACAAGCCGATCCCCAACCCGGACATTGATTACACCAAGGAGCCCAAGCTCGTTTATCCGGCGCAGGTCGGCGGCCATAACTGGCAGCCGATGACGTTCAGCCCCAAGACGGGCCTCGTCTATATCCCGACGATCGACGCCGCCGCGCTGTTCGTGAACGACCCGCAGCCTTACGCCTATCATCCAGGCAAGTGGAACACCGGCACGAGCTTCCCGGCGGTGACCAAGGCGGTGATCGACATGATCGCGGGCGGTCAGGCGCCGGCGCCCTCCAAGGGCTTCATCCGCGCCTGGGACCCGGTCGCGCAGAAGGAAGTGTGGTCGGTGCCGATGCCGGGGCCGTGGAATGGCGGCCTGCTGTCGACGGCCGGCGGCCTCGTGTTCGGCGGCGGCGCTGACGGCATCCTGGGCGCTTACGACGCCAGCACGGGCGAGCGGCTGTGGAGCATCGATCTGCACACCGGCATTCTCGCGCCGCCCGTCACCTACACGGTCGATGGCGAGCAGTATGTCGCGCTGCTGGCGGGCTGGGGCGGGGCCTGGGGTCTCGCCAACTTCAAGGACCCGAACAGCGCGGTGGTGAAGACCGGCACGAACCAGGGCCGTCTCTTCGTCTTCAAGCTGGGCGGCGCGCAGACCGTCGCGGCGCTGACGCCGAACAAGCTGCCGCCCGAGAAGCCGCCGCAGGTTGAGGCGAACGCCGCGATGCTGGACAAGGGCTTCAACGTCTACCACACGACCTGCGTCGTCTGTCACGGCTTCATGGCCGAGAGCGCGGGCGTCATTCCCGACCTGCGCATGAGCAGCAACGATGTGTTCGCGTCGTACAAGGAGATCGTACTGGACGGGGCGCTGGCCGCGAACGGCATGGCTTCGTTCGCCGACAACCTGACGCCCGAAGACGTCGAGGCGGTGCGCCAGTATGTGCTGAGCCAGGCCAACATGCTGTGGGCCAACAACCATCCCTCGGGCGCGGCGCCTGCGCCGCCCCCGCCGCAATAGAAGCGGGCAAAAGCTGCGATCAGGAGAAGGCGTCGATCAAGCGGTCGACGCCTTCTTCGTTCTGGTAGACGCCGAAGCCGAGACGAAGACGGTCGCCGCGCCGGTCGACGGTGATCCCGCGTCCGGTGAGCCGGCGCTCCAGGCTTTCGGCCGAAGCGGTGCGGAAGGTGAGGAAGCGGCCGCGGCGCTGAGGCGCCTCCACCATCAGCGCGCCGCTGAGCGCCACCGGCAAGTGGTCGAGGAAGCGCTGCTGGAGCGCGAGAGCGTAGGCGTGGTGCGCGGCGAGGTCGCCGGGGAACCAGTCCTGCACGGCGTTGAAGCGATAGAGGCCCGAAGGATCGAAGGTGGAGCCCGCGAAGCGCGAACCGTCTTCGCCATAAGCGACATGACCGGCGCGCGCAGCGCCCAGCGCCCCGAACTCGGCATACCAGCCGGTGTCGCGCGGGCGCGGGCCATAGCCCGGCGGACAGTGCATGAAGCAGCACCCTTCGCCGGCCATCGCGTATTTGTAGCCGCCGGCGATGAAGAAGGCGCGGGCCTGGAGCGCCGACCAGTCCACCGGCACGGCCATGAAGCTGTGATAGCCGTCGACGGCGATCAGCGTGTCGTCATGGCGCACCGCGCCGACGATGTCGGCGATCTCGTTCACCACCCAGCCGGAATTGAAGAAGACATGGCTGAGGAAGACGAGATCGAAATGGTCCTCGTGCAGCTCGGCGATGAAGCGCAGCGCGAAGGTATCGAACGGCTCGGCGGGGACGCGCGTCACCTCGACCAGTGCGTCTTCCTCGAGCCGTGCGATCTGGCGGGCGAAGGAATGGAATTCGCTGTCGGTGGTGAGGATGCGGGTGGGGCGGTGGGGGTAGGCGGCCGAGAGCAGGCGGCGGACGAAGTCGTGCGTGTTGGGCGCGAAGACGACGGTGGCCGGGTCGGCGAGGTTGAGGCGGCGCGCGACGTGGCGCTGCGCCCTGGGGATCGCCTCGGCGAAGATGTGGCCCCATTTGGCGTCGAGCAGGCGTGCGGCGTCGGCCCAGCATTGCGCCTGCGCGGCGGCCGTCACGTCGGGCCAGGGATGATGGCTGTGCGCGGCGAAGTGGAGCGGCGCGCCGGGGCGGCCGACGGACTGCGCGAAATGGTCCGCCAGGCTCTGCATCAGCCCTCGTAGCGATAGCGCATCTGGGCGCGGACGGCCTCGGGCAAAGCGGGAAGGTCGGAGCGCGGGATGAGGAAGGTGGCGATGGCGAAGAGGTCGTTATAGGCGCGGTGCTTTTCGGCCGAGCCGCGCAGGTAGTCGTAGCCCGACGAGCCGCCGGTGCCGACCTTGCGGCCGATCATGCGGCTGACCATCAGCGCATGGCGCAGCCGCCAGAGCGCCATCGTCTCGTCGATGTCCATGAGCGCGCGGAGCATGCGGAAGGGCAGCTGCAGCGCGGGCTCGTCGCGATAGAGGAAGATGAAGAGCGCGGCCTGCAGCGCGCGGCGCGACATGGTCCAGCCGCCTTCGGCGCGCAGCGCCGCATAGCGGGCATCGTCGAGCAGGGCGTCGAACATGGCGCTGGACTTCTCCAGGCTCGCGATCTGGACCTGCTTCTCGTCGTCGCGCAGCTGGGGATGGCGGCGGATGGTCTCGATGTCGGCCTTGAGCATCCTCTCGATGGCTGCGTCATAGACCTGGCGGAAGTCGAAGCCGCCCATCTCGACGAAGGGCGTGCGGGCGAGCCAGTCGTCGACTTCGCTGCGGATCGAGGGCTGCGCCTCGGCGGCGGCGATGCGGGCCTTGGCGTCGGCGGGCAGGCGGGCGTCAAAATCGTGGCCGTCGAATTTGAGACGGTCGGCGCGGGTCAGGCCGAGACGGGTTTCGATCATGCGGAACTGTTCGCTCTGGAAGCCCGAGGCCGGGACCAGCAGGTCGCGGAACTCCAGGAAGTCCATCGGCGTCATCGTCTCCAGCACGTCGATCTGGGCGACGACGAGCTGGGCGATCTTGACCACGCGCTCGGCGGCATGGACGGCGCCGGAGAGTTCGCGGTCGTCCACCACGCGTCCGCCGAAGATCGTCGCGACGCGCTCAAGCTCGTGCAGGATCTGCTTGAACCAGAGCTCGTAGGCCTGGTGGATGATGATGAAGAGCAGCTCGTCATGCGCGGGACGGCCGGCCTTCTCGCTCTCGGGCGCCTGCGCGGAGAGGAGGCGGTCGAGCTGGAGATAGCTGGCATAGTCCATCGCGCGTTCCCTCAGGCCGGCGGCACGAGCTCGAAAGCCTCGCCGTTCAGGCGATAGAGCTCGCCCTTGGTGATGTCGAAATAGAGGCCGTGGAGTTTGGTGGTCCCGGCCTTCACGCGCTCGGCGATCCACGGGAACGTCATCAGGTTCTTCAGCCCGATCTTGACGTTCTCCTGCTCGCACAGATGGCAGACCTGGTCGCGGTCGTCGGCGACGCCGACCGCCTCGGCGGCCTTGAAGGCGGCGCGGCGCGCCGGGCGGGCGACGGACATCCAGAGATCGAGGAAGTCGTTGGTGGGCGCATCGCCCGGCTCGCGGTCGACGAGGGCGGCGATGCCGCCGCATTTGGCGTGGCCCAGAATGACGATGTTGGGAATCTCCAGCCCCTTCATCGCGAACTCCAGCGCGGCGCTGGTGCCGTGATGGTCGCCGTCGGGCGCGTAGGGCGGCACGACATTGGCGACGTTGCGCACCATGAAGACATCGCCCGGGCCGGTATCGAAATTGATGGACGGATCGACGCGGCTGTCGGCGCAGCCGATGATCATGTAGTGCGGCTTTTGCCCCTTGGCGCCGAGGCGTTCGAACTTCGAGCTGTGCTGCTCGTAGTAGCCCGCGCGGAAGCGGCGATAGCCTGCGATCAGAGCATCCATCAGTTTCTCCCTGTTCGGCGCACGCTTCATTGGGCCAAGAGGGCCTGAGAGGCAAGCGCAGCATGTCCCATAAGAAAGGCCCGGGATTTCTCCCGGGCCTTCGTTTGTCTCTCAAGGCGTGGATGGCCGGCCTGCGCCGACCATAAGGCTTTGCGGAGTTCGCTTACGCAAACTCCCGCAAGCGCCTTACATATCCATCCCGCCCATGCCGCCCATGCCGCCCATGCCGCCGGGCATGCCGCCGGCCGACTTGGGCTCGGGCTTGTCGGCGATGAGCGCCTCGGTGGTGATCAGCAGGCCGGCGACCGAAGCCGCGTCCTGCAGCGCCGTGCGGACGACCTTGGTCGGGTCGATGATGCCGCGGGCGACGAGGTCGACATACTCTTCCTTCTGCGCGTCGAAGCCGAAATTCGTGGTCTTCGATTCACGCAGCTTGCCGGCCACGACCGAACCTTCCACGCCGGCGTTCTCGGCGATCTGGCGCAGCGGGGCTTCGAGCGCGCGGCGGATGATGGCCACGCCCTGCTTGCTGTCGTCGTTCTCGACCTTGATCTCGGCGAGCGCGCGGGTGGCGTAGAAGAGGGCCGTGCCGCCGCCGGGGACGATGCCTTCCTCGACCGCCGCCTTGGTGGCGTTCAGCGCGTCGTCCACGCGGTCCTTGCGCTCTTTCACTTCGACTTCGGTCGAGCCGCCGACGCGGATGACCGCAACGCCGCCGGCGAGCTTGGCCAGACGTTCCTGCAGCTTCTCCTTGTCGTAGTCCGACGAGGTCTCTTCGATCTGCGCCTTGATCTGCGCGACGCGGGCCTGGATTTCCGACTTCTTGCCGGCGCCGTCGACGATGGTGGTGTCGTCCTTGGTGATGCGGACCTTCTTGGCCTGGCCGAGCAGGTTGATCTTCACGTTCTCAAGCTTGATGCCGAGATCTTCGCTGATCACCTGGCCGGCGGTCACGACCGCGATGTCTTCCAGCATCGCCTTGCGGCGGTCGCCGAAGCCCGGGGCCTTGACGGCGGCGATCTTGAGGCCGCCGCGCAGCTTGTTGACGACGAGCGTGGCGAGCGCCTCGCCTTCGATCTCCTCGGCGATGATCAGCAGCGGACGGCCGGTCTGAACGATCGCTTCCAGGATCGGCAGCATCGGCTGCAGCGAGGAGAGCTTCTTCTCGTGGATCAGGATGAAGGGGTCGTCGAGCTCGGCGACCATCTTTTCCGCGTTGGTGATGAAGTAGGGCGAGACATAGCCGCGGTCGAACTGCATGCCTTCCACGACTTCCAGCTCGGTGTCGGCGGTCTTGGCCTCTTCGACCGTGATCACGCCTTCATTGCCGACCTTGGCCATCGCTTCGGCGATCATCTTGCCGATCGAGGATTCGCCGTTGGCCGAGATGGTGCCGACCTGGGCGATCTCGTCGTTCGACTTGACCTTCTTGGAGCGCTTCTTGAGGTCCGCGATCACCGCTTCGACGGCGAGGTCGATGCCGCGCTTGAGGTCCATCGGGTTGCGGCCCGAGGCGACGGCCTTGGCGCCTTCCTGGACGATCGACTGGGCGAGGACCGTGGCGGTCGTCGTGCCGTCGCCGGCGATGTCGTTGGTCTTGGAGGCGACTTCACGCACCAGCTGCGCGCCGAGATTCTCGAACTTGTCCGAGAGCTCGATCTCCTTGGCGACGGTGACGCCGTCCTTGGTGATGCGCGGGGCGCCGAACGACTTTTCGATGACGACGTTGCGGCCCTTTGGGCCGAGCGTCACCTTCACGGCGTTGGCGAGAATGTTCACGCCGTTGAGCATGCGGTCGCGCGCATCGGCGGCG
>JAKOQZ010000240.1 GCA_029778105.1 Pseudomonadota bacterium
CGGGCGAGACCGCGTCGCTGACGTGGACGTTCACCAAGGCAGGCGTATTCGAGTTCGCCTGCTCGATCCCCGGCCACTATGAGCTCGGCATGGTGGGATCGATTTCGGTGAAGTGACGCCCGGACCTGCAAGGCGCGGCGCGGAAGCGATGGTACCACCTCCCCGGCTCGAACGGGGGACCCTCGGTTCCACAAACCGATGCTCTAACCAACTGAGCTAAGGTGGCACGCTGTCGCGAGCGCGCGTTTTAGGGCGGGCGGGCCGGACGCGCAAGCGCCACGCGCGCCCATTAACCACCGCGACGTGCATTCATTGGCCGTTGGGCCAGGAGATGCCTAAACTTGTTTCGAGTCGGCCCGGACGGGCCGGAGGGGTGGATGAGCCGGTCTTTCGAAGACAGCGTGCGTATGATCGCCGCCGCAACGCAGCCTGCCTGGCTGTGGGATGCGGCGCGCCGGCGCGTGGCCTTCGCCAACCAGGCCGCGATCGCCCATTTCGGCGAAGCGACGCTGGACGATCTGCTGGACCACCGTTTCGGGCCCGACGAAGCCACGGCGCGCATGGCCGGCGAAGCCGCGACGCTGAGCGACGGCCGCGCCGGCCTGATCGTCATCGCCGGCGCACCGCCCGCCAAGGCGCGGCTGGCCCCCGCCGACCTGTTCGGCGCGGCTCCGGCAGCGCTGGCGGTGTTCGACGTGGCCGGGCAACGGCTGGTCGCCAACGCCGAAGCCAACGAATTGCTGCTGCCGGGCGAGCTGGGCATCGTGTTCTCGTCGCCCTATGTCGCCGCCGATTTCCTGAAGGAGATCGAGGCGCGCGGCACGCTGAGCCGCACCCTGCCCGTCGCCACGCGCCACGGGCTGCGCCGTTGCCGCGTCCAGGCCAAGCGCCTGGGCGAGGATCAGGCGGCGCAGATCGTGATCGCGTTCGACGATGTGGAGGACCGCCTGGCGCTTGAGGCGGCGCGCGCGCCCGTCGCGCCGGCCGCCGTTGCGCCGCCCGTTCCGGTCGAAGTTCCGCCTGCGGCTGCGGTGCAGGCCGAACCGGCTGCGGCGCCCGTGCCGCGGGTGGTGACTGTCGCGGCGCCGAGCGCGGCGCTTGAGGAAGTGGTGGCGGCGCTTTCGGACCCGGCGCTGGCCGCCGATGCGGCCGGGCTTGTGATCGCCATGAACGCCCGCGCCGCGCAGCTGCTAGGCGAGAGCGCACGCGGCGAGCCGCTGCTGAACATGCTGCCGCCGGATCTGAAGGCCGACGCGGCCGCCTATATCGCGGCGAGCGGTGGCCGCGGGATCGAGCGTGCGCTTGAGGACGGCCGCGAGACGCGCATCCACAAGGGCGTCGACAGCGTGCCGGTGCGCGCGGCCTTTGCGCGCCTCGCGACCGGCGAGATCCTGGTGCAGTTCCACGATCTGTCCGCAGCGCGCGCGGCGGAAGAGGCGCTGCGCCGGGCGCGCGAGGAGGCGGAAATCGCCTCGCAGCACAAAACCGAATTTCTCGCGCGCATCAGCCACGAGCTGCGCACGCCGCTGAACGCCATCATCGGCTTCGCCGAAATCATGGAACAGGGCCGGCTGGGGCCCATGGGCAACGCCAAATACGAAGGCTATGTCCACGACATCCGCGAGAGCGGCAATCTGCTGCTGAGCCTGATCAACGACCTGCTGGACCTTTCGAAAGCGGAATCGGGTCGCATCGAGCTAGACCCCGATGCGGTCGAGATCCGGCCCATCGTGATGAGCGTGCTGAGCCTGCTGGGACCGCTGGCGGACAAGAGCGGCGTGTCGCTGTCGGCCAGCATTCCCAAGTCCATGCCGGCCATCGTGGCCGACGAACGCAGCCTGAAGCAGATCCTGCTGAATCTGGCCGGCAACGCGATCAAGTTCGGCGGCGAGGACAGCGAAGTCTCGATCGCCGCGCGTATGGACGCGGCCGGCGCGGTGCATATCGAGATCAGCGACACCGGCCCCGGCATGGACAGCGAAGAGCTGAAACGCGCGATGGAGCCCTATCGCCGTACGCGCTCGGGCCGCGGGCGCGAGGGCACCGGGCTGGGCCTGCCGCTGGCGCGCGCGCTGGTGGAGGCCAACAAGGCGCAGTTCGCCATCATGTCGGAGCCCGGCAAGGGCACGACCGCGCGCCTCACCTTCCCCAGCGCGCTGGTGCTGGCGGGCTGAGCGCTACCAAGGTTGCCAGTGCGCCGGCGCGTCGGGGCGGGCGATGCCGGCGGGCCAGGGCGGCGCCTGACCGCTGGCGATGAGGCCCTTGAACCAGCTGCGTCTGGGTTCGGGCAGAAGATCGATCGCTTCGAGCGCGACGCGGCCCGATTGGAGCGCCGTCATCAACGCCGCCCAGTCGGGCTCTGCGACGAGCGCGCCCCACGCCCCCGATACCGCGAAGGGCATCGCCAGCCGTCCGTCATCGGCCGGGTCGCGCTGGCCATCGACATCGGCGGTGAAGGCCGGAAGGGCGCGCAGTTCGAGCGTGCGGGCCGGCAGATCGAACGCCCCCGATGCATCCACGCGGAGCGTGTTGCTGACGAGGCGCAGGCTGTCGGAGCGGGCGCGGCCGTTGAGCATGTCGAAGGCGCCCGAGAGGCGCTTGAACGCGATCGCGGCGTCGCCGCCAAGGCCGGTCGGGCCGCCTTCGGCCGCCGCCGTGCGCGCCAGTTCGGCGGGGTCGATGCCGTCGAGCGCGCCGTCGATCAGCACGATCTCGGCGGAACCCGCGAGGCTTGCGATCAGCGCCTGGCGGGTTGCGCCCTCGGCGGTGAGATCGAGCTTGATGTTTCCGTGTCCGGTGAGGCCTGCGCCGCCGAACGCCGCCGCGAAGGCGGCCTGGGTGTCGAAGCCTTCGGCCGCGAGCGTGAGGCCGAGCTTTGGCGCGCCGGCGCCTGCCGCCTCTGCGGTCAGCGTGCCGTGAAGGATGGCGGCGTAGGCGATGGCGCTGTCGATGCGGGCCCAGAGCCGCCCGGCGCGGCCCGACATGGTCATGGCGACGTTTTCCACGTTGAGACCGAAAATGTCGGCCTCGCGCGCCTTCACCGTCAGGTCGGCCTCGAAGCCGGAGAGGCCGGAGAGGTCGAAGGCGAGGTCAGGCAAGCCGTTTGCGCCTTCGACCGGCGAAAAGCCGAGAAAGTCGCCGAGCGCGAAGCGGTCGACGGCGACGCGGCCGGTGAATTCCGGGCGGTCGCCGGACAGGCGCACCGAAACCGTTCCCGCGCCCGTCATGCCGCCGAGCGCGAATTTCACGTCACGCAGACTGACCTGGCCGGGCGCCGCCTTGACCGCCGCCGACAGCGACAGCTCTCCGAAGGCGCGGTCCCCGGGTATGGCGGCGCCCAGAAAGGCAGCGAGCGCCCGCGTCGACGCCGCGCTGAGCGATACGCCGCCTTCAAAGCCGAGACGCGCCAGATCGGCGACGCCGTCGATCGAGCCTTCGGCCAGATCTGAGTCGAATTCGATACGCAGCGGTACGCGACCGCCCGCCATCAACGCGTCGCGCCGCTCGATCACCGCCTCGAGCGAGAAGCTGTGCTCGCGGAAGGCGACATCGCCCGACAGGCTGAGCGTCTGGCCCCGCGAGGCCCAGCGCATACGCACGTCATGCGCGATGATCTCGGTGTCGCCGATATGGATGCGGCTGTCGACGAGACGGAGATCGCCGAAGTCGAGCGCATCGAACGGCGTTGCGGTCTGCGCGCCGTCGGCCGCCGTGAAGATCCAGCCTTCGCCGCCCCGCCCGATCTGAATATCTGCGCCTTCGAGCGTCAGCCCGGTCGCCCGGGCATCGCCCGACAGCAGCGGCAGAAACGCGACGGCCAGCACCGCGCGGCGGGCGGCGACCAGCGGCGTGGCGTCGGGGCCCTGCCCCGCGCCGAGCGTCACCGGCCCCAGATCGAGCGCAAGTTCCGGCGTGAAGGTGAGACGCACCGGACCTTCGATGTGAAAGGCGCGGCCTGTGGCCGATGCGACTTCGGCTTCGAGCGGCGCCTTGAAGCCGCCGACCGGCGCTAAAAAAACGAGCGCCCCCGCACCGAGAACCAGTGCGATGGCGGCAATGCCTAGCCCCTTCCAGATGCGTTTCATCGGCCCGGCCCCATCCGGCGCACACTAACCGTCCGCGCGCGCTGCGTCAGCCGGAAGAAAAGTGAACGAAATCAACAGGGCGATCACGTTGTTGCGAATGGATTGCAATTACATCGCGGCGCGTGCTAGCACCCGCCCCGCGCACGACATCACGGAGCACAGCGATGAGCCTCAAATTCCTGGCGGCCTCTCTCATGGCGGCGGCGCTGACCGGCCTGGCCGGTGCAGCCGAGATCAATCTCTATTCCGGACGGCATTACGATGGCGACGCCCAGCTTTACGCAGGCTTCGAAGCGGCGACCGGGATCAAGGTCAACGTGATCGAAGGCAAGACCGACGAGCTGCTGGCACGCATCGAAGCGGAAGGCGACGCCAGCCCGGCCGATGTGTTCTTCACCGCCGATGCCGGCAATCTGTGGCGCGCGGAAGACAAGGGATTGCTGCAGCCGATCGAGTCCGCCGCGCTGACTGCGGCGATTCCGGCGGAGTATCGCGATCCGAACAATCAGTGGTTCGGCGTCTCGCGCCGTGCGCGCATCATCTTCATCGCGAAGGGCGCGATCGATCCGGCGCTGGTGCAGACCTATGCCGATCTGGCGCGGCCGGAGCTGAAGGGCAAGCTGTGCATGCGCTCGGGTTCGGCGATCTATAACCTGTCGCTGCTGGGCGGCATGATCGAGAAGATCGGGCCGGAAAAAGCGGAAGCCTGGGCGAAGGGCGTGGTCGACAATCTGGCGAAGCCGCCGCAGGGCGGAGACAGCGACCAGATCAAATCCGTCGCGGCGGGCGAATGCGCGGTGACGCTGGCGAACACCTATTACTTCGTGCGCTTCCTGACCTCCGACAAGCCGGAGGACAAGGCGGTCGCGGACAAGATCCAGTGGATCTTCCCCGACCAGCAGGGGGACGGCGCGCATGTGAACATTTCCGGCGCGGCGGTGGCGAAATATGCCCCCAACCGCGAGGAGGCGATCAAGTTCATCGAGTATCTGGCGACGCCCGAGGCGCAGAGCTATTTCGCCAAGGGCAATAACGAGTACCCGATCGGCAGCGCGACGAGCGACAACCCGGCGCTTGAGGATCTGGGCCCGTTCAAGGCCGACACGCTGAATGTCGCCGCCTATGGCCGCAACCAGAAGGCCGCGCAGGAGATCATGGACCGCGTGGGCTGGAAGTGAAGCGGGCGGCGGGCACTGCCTGCTGCCGCGTCATCCCGGACGGCGCCGCCGATCCGGGTTCTGCCTGACGCACAGGCCTGGATGGCCCGACGGCGCAGGCGGGATGGTCCCGACTATCCCCTGCCCTGCCCGATGCGGCGCATCAGCAAAATGACGGCCGGAAGACCGACGAGCACGATGGCGAGCGACGGCAGCGCGGCGCTTTCGATGCGTTCATCGGCCGCATAGCCATACGCCAGGACCGACAG
>JAKOQZ010000241.1 GCA_029778105.1 Pseudomonadota bacterium
GCGATTGAGGACTATCTGGACGCTGCCGGGCCCGATGTCCTGAACAGCGTGGGATGTTACCACCTTGAGGGTCTGGGCGTGCACCTGATGAGCCGCATCGACGGCGACTACTACTCGATCCTGGGACTACCCATTTTGCCCGTCCTTGATTTTCTGCGCACCCAAGGGGCGCTCGCGCCATGACGATCTCCGGCACCGCCAAGCTGGCCGGAGTCATGGGCTGGCCCGTCGCACAGTCGCGATCGCCGCTGATGCACAATCACTGGATATCGACGCTGGGTCTTGAGGCCGCCTATGTGCCGATGCCCGTGAAGCCGTCGGACCTTGAAGCCGCGCTGCGCGCCTTGCCCAAGCTCGGCTTTCAGGGCGTCAACCTGACCGTGCCGCACAAGGAAACGGCCCTCAAGCTGGTCGACAGCCTGGATGCCGCCGCCAAGCGGATCGGCGCGGTGAACACCATCGTGGTCAAGGAAGACGGCTCGATCGAAGGGCGCAACACCGACGCCTATGGCTTTGCCGAAAGCCTGGATTATGTCTCGGGCGCCGAAAGCAATGCCGGCGCGACGGCCGTGGTTCTGGGCGCCGGCGGCGCCGCGCGGGCGATCGTCGCCGCGCTCGTCGACGAGAAGTGCAAGGTCATCCGCATCGCCAACCGCTCGCCGGAAAAAGCCCAGGCGATCGCAGCCCAGATGAAGACCTCGAAGGTCACGATCGAAGTCGTGCCCTGGGACGAGCGCAGCGATGCGCTGGATGGCGCCAGCCTGGTCGTCAACACCACGCTGCTCGGCATGCGCGGCCAGCCGACGCTGGAACTCGACCTCGCGCCGCTCAGCCAGGGTGCGATCGTCTGCGACATCGTCTATGCCCCGCTGGAAACACCGCTGCTGACGGCGGCGCGGGAGCTTGGGCTCACCACGCTGAACGGTCTGCGCATGCTGATCGAACAGGCCCGGCCCGGCTTCGAGGCCTGGTTCGGACAGAAGCCGCCGGTGACGCCTGAACTCATCGACATGCTGGAATTCGACCTCAAGGCGAAGAAGCTCTGATGCTGCTGGTCGGTCTGACCGGTTCCATCGGAATGGGAAAGAGCGAGACCGCGCGCATGTTCGCGGCGCTCGGCGTTCCGGTCTATGACGCCGATGCGGCGGTTCATGCCCTCTATGACGTGGGGGGCGCGGCCGTCGGCGCCATCGGCGCAGCGTTTCCCGGCAGCGTGAAGGACGGCAAGGTCGACAGGGCGGCCCTTGGGGCCATGACGCTGGGCGACAGCGCCGCGATCAAGAAGCTCGAAGCGATCATCCACCCGCTCGTCGGCCAGGCGCAGATGGACTTTCTGCACCAGGCGGAGGCCGGGGGCGCGACGGTGGTCGTGTTGGATGTGCCGTTGCTGTTCGAGACGCGCGGCGAAACGCGGGTCGATGCGGTGGTGGTGGTCTCCGCCCCGGCCGATGTGCAGCGCGCCCGTGTGCTGGCCCGCCCGGGCATGACAGAAGAAAAATTCGAACACATCCTCAAACGCCAGACGGCGGACGCCGCCAAGCGCGCCCAGGCGCACTATGTCATCGACACCCATCTGGGGCTTGATCACGCCCGCGAACGCGTCGCCTATGTGCTGGAGGATCTCAGGCGCCGCGAGGCGAAGATCTGGAAGGCTCGCAAGGAAGCGGCACGTCAATGATGCGCGAGATCGTTCTGGATACCGAAACGACCGGACTGAAGCCTGAGGAAGGCCACCGGATCGTCGAAATCGGCTGCGTCGAGCTGGTCAATCACGTCCAGACCGGCCGCACGTTTCGCGCCTTTCTCAACCCGGAACGGGCGATGGAAGCCAAGGCCAGCGAAATCTCGGGCATCACCGATGACATGCTGGTCGGCCAGCCGTTATTTGCCGAGATCGCCCAGACGCTGATCGACTTTCTCGGCGACGCGCCGATCGTCGCGCACAATGCGCCGTTCGATATGGGCTTTCTCAATGCGGAATTCGCCCGCGCGGGCCTGCCGCCCCTGCCGCCGGAGCGCGCGATCGACACCGTGATGATCGCGCGGCGCAAATATCCCGGCGCTCCGGCATCGCTGGATGCACTGTGCAAGCGCTTCAACATCGACCTGTCGGAGCGCGTGAAACACGGCGCCCTGCTGGACGCCAAGCTGTTGGCCGATGTGTATCTGGAGCTGTGCGGCGGCCGTCAGTTCGGCCTGTCGCTCCAGACCGAGCTGGATGCGGCGACCAGGGTGCGCAGCCGCGCGCCGCGCCCCGAACCGCTCAAGCCGCTGATCACGCCCGAGGAAGAAGCCGCTCACGCAGCCTTCCTCGAGACGTTCAAGACAACCGCGATGTGGAAGCAATACGCCTGACGGCGCCGCGTCCGGTCAGGCCGTGCCCTGCTGTCCGCTGGCCTGGGCCGCGCGCTGGCGCTCGAGCTGGGCGCGGTAGAGCGCCGAGAAATCGATCGGGTCCAGCATCAGCGGCTGATAGCCGCCGTCGCGCGTCACGTCGGCAATGATCCGGCGCGCGAAGGGGAAGAGCATGCGCGGCGCTTCGATCAGCAGGAACGGGTTCTGCTGCTCGGCCGGCAGGTTCTTGAGGGCGAAGACGCCCGCATAGACCAGCTCGACCACATAGATCGGCGTCTCGCCCGCCTTGGCATCGATCATGGCGCGCAGGCCGACTTCGAACTGCTCGGGCCCGACGGGGCGGACCTGCACGTCGATCCCCACCTGGATCGCCGGCTTGGCCTGGCTGGCGGGCTGGCCGACGCCGGGATTCTCGAACGAGAGATCCTTCACGAACTGCGCCAGAACGGCGATCTGGGGCAGGCCGGCGGTGTCGGGCGTATCGGTCATCAGCAGGGTTTCCTGGAGGCCCCTCAAGGGGGCGGAAAGGCGGCGCTGCTAGCATGACGCAACGGCGCGAGGCAAGCGAAGCGGCTGGCGCCGGCCGGTAGCGGGGCCTATATTAAAGGCGTCTGTAGCCGCATTCGGCTTTCGCAAGAACCCTTATTCAGCCAGAATGGGGCGTCAGACTGACATCGACGCGATGCGACGCGGGCAACCAAGGGCCAACCTGGCCAGAAGCAGTGATTCCGGGCGGATTTCGAGCGGATCGGGCATGAACACGATGGAATTTATCGACATCCTTCTGTTCGGAGCGGTTGCCGGGATCATCCTGTTCCGGCTCTGGTCGGTTCTGGGCACGCGCACCGGCCATGAAGCGCCGCCGCCCGAAGCCGAGCCCCGGCGCACGCCTAACGCACCGGCGCCGGCCGCCGATCAGCCCACCGTCATTGCGCCGCGTCCGCTGCCGAATTATCCGGCCGCGGCAGCGCGCGGTCTTGCCGACATCGCAGGCGTCGACCGCAGCTTCGACCCCGAGGCGTTCATGGCCGGTGCGGCCATGGCCCACGAGCGTGTGATCGAGGCCTTTGCGGCCGGCGATCGCAACGAACTCAAGATGATGCTGGGCGATGAAGTCTATGCCGCGTTCGACCGCGCCATCGCGGCGCGTGAGGCCCGCGGCCTGACCGCCACGACCGTCGTGGTCAAAGCGGGCACGCCGCAGCTGATTTCGGCGGCGCTCAAGGGTCGGATCGCCGAGATCGATGTGCGTTACGAGGACGAGCTGATCCAGTACAGCCGCAACGCCGCAGGCGAAACGGTTGAAGGCAGCGAGTCGGCCGTGAAGCGCATCGTGGATCGCTGGACCTGGGTTCGCGACACGCGTTCGGCCGATCCGAACTGGAAACTGGCCGACACCGACTACGGCGACTGACGCGGCCCATGTTTCCAAGGCGCCAGGACGCCCGGCGCTTCGGCCCCCTTGTTTTGGCAGCATTGGCGCTGGGGTTCGTGGCCGGCGGCGTCTTTGTATGGGCGCTCTCCCCACGCCCGGCCTGCGGCCAGAGCGGATGTCCGTCGCCGGAACCGCCTTTGCCGGCGGTGAGCCTGACCGAAATTTCCTTTGCCGACATTCCAGGCTGGGCCGAAGACGATCTGTCCCCCGCCTTCGTCACTCTTCGCGCCAGTTGTGCGGGGATCATGGCGGACGCGACCCGCTTCGAACGGTTTGCCGATTTTGGCTCTGCGGCGGCCTGGCAACGCATGTGCGGGGCTGCGCTGAAGGCTGTGCCCCAGGATGCCCGCGCCTTCTTTGAAGCCAATTTCCGGCCGGCGGTCGCGAGCGAGGGCGGCAAGGCCGATGGCAAGGTGACCGGTTATTACGAGCCGGAACTCAAGGGTAGCCGGGTGAAAAGCGACGCGTTCCCGGCTCCCGTCTATGCCCGTCCCGCCGATCTGGTCACTGCCGATCCCCAGGCATTCCGCGCCGTGCTGCGCGGAGAGCGTCTGGCCGGGAAGGTCGTGGACGGCGTGCTCAAGCCTTATGAAGCGCGCGCGGATATCGAAGCCGCGGGGCTCGCCGGTCGTGCCGAGCCGATCCTCTATCTGGCGTCCACAGCCGATGTGTTCTTTCTGCAGGTCCAGGGCTCGGGCCGGGTGATGCTGGCGGAAGGGGGCGCGCTGCGGCTGAATTACGCGGCGCAGAACGGGCGGCCCTATACCGCCATCGGTGCGGCCCTGATCGCGGAAGGCGCTATCGCGCGCGAGGACATGTCGATGCAGGCGATCCGCGCGTGGCTGGCGGCGCATCCGGAGCGGGCGTCGGAGATTATGAATCTCAACGAGTCCTATGTCTTTTTCCGCGAACTGCCGCTGGACGATCCCGCCGCCGGCCCACCCGGCGCGGAAGGCGTTGCTTTGGCCCCGGGCAGAAGCCTTGCCGTCGATTCAAGGCTCTATCCCTATGGCCTGCCCGTCTTCGTGACCGCCGCCGGCACAGGCGCCGGCGATGTGGCGCGCCTGATGATCGCGCAGGACACGGGCGGCGCGATCCGCGGCGTCGTGCGCGGCGACATCTTTTTCGGTTGGGGCCCTCAAGCGGAAACGGCGGCGGGTCTGACCAACGCGGCGGCGCGCTTTGTCGTGCTGCGCCCTAAATGAAGCGGCGGCTGACCCCTGACGAGCAGGCGCTCTGGGACCACGTCGCGGCCGGCGTCGCGCCGCGCCGTCGCCGCGCTCATCGCCCGCAGCCGGCGCCGCCAGAGCCAGCCCATCACGCACATGCCGCGCCGGCCGAGGTCCAGATCCGCGCGCGACCCGTCACGCTGAAACCCGAGCCGCCGCAAACCCTGCAGCCGCTGGCCCGACTCACGCCCGCCCCGGACCCTTTCGCCGCCCCCCAGCTGGACGGCAAACGCACGGCGCGGTTTCTCAAGGGCGAGCTGGCGATCGAAGGGCGGATCGACCTGCATGGGATGACGCTCGATCTCGCCCACAAGGCGTTGGCGGGTTTTGTGGTGCAGGCGCGGAGCCGGGGCCATCGGGTAGTGCTGGTCATCACCGGCAAGGGCGTCGGCAAAGGCGGCGCGTTGAAGCGCATGGTGCCGATGTGGCTCAGCGCCCCGCCCTTCACGGGGCTGATCGCCGGTCTTTCGCTGGCGCAACCCCGGCACGGCGGCGACGGCGCGCTCTATCTTTACTTGAGGCGGAAACGCGATTGAACGCCGGGTGTGACCCTTCGCCCTTTTCAAAGCGCGCGCGCGTCGGCCATTCTGCCCCCCGGATTCCAGGGACACCCCATTCGTGAGCGCCGAGCCTTCCGACGAGATCGATATCGCCGCGTCCTATTCGCGGCGCGACGCCGCGCTGGTCGTGCCGATCCTCGACGCGCTCAAGGCGCGCGGCGTGCGCGTCTGGTTCGACAAGAACATCCCGGGCGGCGCGCTGTGGGAAGAGATCATCACGCGCAACATGCGCCGGGCGAAAGCGGTGATCTTCTTCGTCTCCAGGGAATCGCTGGCGTCCGATCGCTGCTTCGACGAGGTCTCGGCCGCGCGCACGCTGAAGCGCCCGATCATTCCCGTCCTGGTCGAGCCGGTCCGTATGCCGGACGATCTGCCCGATCGGCTGGTGCTGACGCTCCAGACCCGCAATACGGTCGATGCCTGGCCCGGCGCAGAGGGTGATCCGGTCGATCACATCGTGCGGGCGCTGGCCAATTTCGGCGTGCGTGCCGACCCGCAATTCGGAACGGTGCGCGAAACCCGTCCTCCGGTATCGCCGCCGCCACCGCCCCCCCCAACGCAGAGCATAACGCCGCCGGCCCGCCGGCGGCGCCCGGCCCTTTTGGCTGCAGCTCTCGCCGTCCTGGTTCTGGCGGCCGGTGCCGGGACGCTGGCGCTGACGGGTGTGTTTGGGGGCGGACAGTCCGGCCGTCTCGACATCCCGGCCGACAAATGGTGCTCCGCGTCGGCGCCGGCGCTTCTCGCCAATGCCCAGGCGCAGATCGGCCTGGAGCGCCTGCGCGCCATGGCCGAAGAAGGCGATCGCGACGCCCAGACGCTGCATTGTCTGTCGGCCAACAAGGCCTGCACCGGCGGCGGCGAAACATCGGACCTTCCCGCCGCCTACGCCGATTGCGAACGGGCCGCCGGCAAAGGCAGCACGCGCGCCCTGTTCAATCAGGGGTGGCTGAAGCAGCGGGGCTGCGGCGCATCTCTGGACGCGAAAGGTGCGGCGGACGCCGTCCGGCGTTCGGCCGAGGCCGGCTGCGCCATCGCGCAGTTCTATCTCGGCGTCCTCCATGAGGAGGGCGAACTCGTCGCGTATGATCAGGCCGCGTCGATCAAGTGGCTGACGGACGCCGCCAACCAGAATTATCCCCCCGCGATGAACCGTCTTGGCGCCGCCTATGCGCTCGGCCGCGGCGTGCCGGAAGACGATGCCCGCGCCACCGATCTTTATCGCCGGGCCGCCGATCTCGGCGATGCCCGCGCGATGCTCAACTACGCCCGCGCGCTGGAAATGGGCACCGGCACGGACAAGAATACCGGCGCGGCGATCACCTATTACCGCCGCGCCGCAGCGCAGAGCGACGACGCCGAGATCAAGCAACTGGCGCTCGACTCGCTGAAGCGGCTTGGCGTCAGCCAGTGAGATTGACATGAGCAAGAGCAGCCTCGAAGGCGGCGCGGTCGCCGTCTGTCATTCGCCGGACGATCGGACGCGTGTCGACGCCATTCTGGCCGGGCTGCGCGAGGCCGGGTTGCACCTGAACGAAGGCGCAGAGGGTGACGCCCTGATGGTGTTCCTCTCGCGCTCGGCCCTCGCCGACCAGACCTGTCTCGACCGGACGTCGACCGCACATGCGGCCGGTCTTCCGGTTGTGCCGGTGCTTCTTGAGAAAATGTCCATTCCGGCGGATTTGCCGGCTGGCTGGGCTGCGGTGTTGCCGACCGATGGATATGTCGAGGCGTTCGACGAGCCCGAAGAGCGCAAGCGCCGTGGCATTCTGGGCGCCTTGGCCGCCTTGGGTTTCGCCGGTGTCACGACAGAGGCGGCGGACGCGGCGAGCGTCGGAGCGGGCGGCGTCGCGCCCCAGGCTGCCCGCGCAAGCTCCAGCTCTTCGGCGCGTGTGGTTCCCAAAGACCCGATGGCGAAAACCACCGCCAGCGTGGTCAAGACATCCACCACGACCTCTCGCCTGATCGCTTTCGGCGGGGCTGCGGCCGCCACTGTGCTGGTGGTCGGTGCGGTCGTGATCTTTCAGGACGACAAGAACCGCGCCGCCGCGCCCGACACCGTCATTGCCGACACAACCGCCACCACGAGCAGCGCAGCGTCTGCCCAGGGCGCTGCCGCTCCGGCCGAACCGCGTCCGACGCCGGAAGACATCGTCACGGGCGGCGCGCGCGTCAGGCTGGCCTCCGACACCTATCCGGCCGGCTACCCCATCCCGGTCCGTGTGGAGGGCATGCCGGGTCACGACAACGATTATGTCGCGATTGCGGTCGCCGGCTCGCCCGGTCGGGGCGAGGTTCGCTATGAGTATCTCAGAGGGCGTAAGGACGCCGATATCGTGCTGCGGCCGGTGATGAAGCCCGGCAATTATGAGGTGCGCCTCTTCTTCGGGAACGATCTCGATCGCAACAAGTCGGAAGAGATCCGCTACACCACGCCGCTGACCATCACGCCTGCCGATCCGATCACCCTGACGCCCGACGCACTCAGTCTGCCGGAGGGGCGCGCCATTCGCGTCAGCTATGACGGGCTGCCCGGCAACGACAAGGACTGGCTGGCCACCGCCGTCGCCGGAAGCCCGGATGGCGACTATATCGCCTACGCCTACACGGCGGGTGCGCGCGCCGGCATCGCCAATCTGCCGCCGCTGATGAAGGCTGGTAAATACGAGATCCGGGTCTATTTCGACGATCTCACATCGGATCGCACGGTTCAGGCGCGTATTCCCATCGAGGTGACGCCGGCGCCGCCCGTCAATATCCAGCTCGACGCCAACACCTACGCGCCGGGCGCCGACATCATCGTCTCGTTCAACTCGATGCCCGGCAACGCGAAGGACTGGTTCGCGCTCGCCCGGGCCGGGGAAGATGGTTACCTCACCTATATCTATACCGGCGGCAACACGACCGGGACCCAGACATTCCGCGCCCCGGACGAACCGGGCGCGTATGAGATCCGCGCCTATTTCGATGATGCGACGGGAGACAAGACCGTTCGCGCCACCGCCGCGTTCCGGATCGAGCCGGCCGGAGCGCCGCCGGCCCCTTAGGGGCGTGTCGCGACTCTGTGATCGCGACCGCGGCCATCGGCTTTGATTCCTGCGCCCCGCCGCGATAGAGCGTCGGTCAAGGACTGACCTTGAAGGATCTGCAAATGTTTGCACTGCGTCGTCGCGCGGCCATGGCCGCTTCGGTAATTGCGCTTTCCATCGCCGCCGGCTTCTCGAGCTTCGCGGCCGACGGCAAGCCGACCATTGGCGCCTGGGGCTTCGATATCACCGGCATGGATACCTCGGTGAAGCCGGGCGATGACTTCTTCAGCTATGCTGGCGGCACCTGGATCAAAAACACGCCCATCCCCGCCGACAAGACCTCGTACGGCTCGTTCATCATGCTGCGCGACAAGGCCGAGGCCGACGTGCAGGCGACGATCGAGGAAAACGCCAAAGCCCAGCACGAGCCCGGCTCGATCGGCCAGAAGGTCGGCGACTTCTACAATGCCTTCCTGAACACCGATCTGATCGAACAGAAGGGTCTTGAGCCCGCCAAGGCCGATCTCGACATGATCGCCGCCGCAACGACCCACGAGGACATCGCCAAGGTCATGGCGACCCCGGGCATGCCGGGCGGCCCGGTTGCGATCACGCCGGGCGTCGATTCCAAGAACCCGGGCATCTACACGGTCGATATCTACCAGTCGGGTCTCGGCCTGCCGGACCGCGACTATTACCTGCGCGACGACCAGCAGTTCAAAGACATCCGCACGGCCTATCAGGCCCACATCGCCAAGATGCTGACCCTGGTCGGTTATGCCGACGCCGAAAAGCACGCCGCCGACATCATGGCGCTCGAAACCGCGATGGCGAAGGATTCCTGGGAACGCGCCAAGCGCCGCGATCCCGTCGCCATGTACAATCCCAAGAGCCGTGACGAGCTGATCGCCTTTGCGCCGGATTATCCCTGGGCCGAGAGCTTTGACGTCCTCGGTATCCCGAAGTTCAACCGCTATGTCGCGAACGAAGCCGACGCCATCCAGAAGCTGACCAAGATCTTCAAGGAGACGCCGGTCGAGACGTGGAAGGCCTATCTGACGTTCAACTATCTCGAGGGTTATTCCTCGGTTCTGCCCAAGGCGTTCGATGACGAGTCGTTCGCCTTCGCCGCGACGCTGTCGGGCCAGAAAGAGCAGCGGCCCCGCTGGAAGCGGGCGATCAGCGCGCTCAACGGCTCGCTCGGCGAAGCCGTCGGCCAGCTCTATGTCGCCAAGTACTTCCCGCCGGAAGCCAAGGCGCAGATGATGCAGTTGGTCGAAAATCTTCGCGCCGCCTACAAGGCCCGCATCGAAGGTCTGCCCTGGATGAGCGATGCGACCAAGCAGGAAGCGCTCAAGAAACTCGCCGCCTTCCGTCCCAAGATCGGCTATCCCGACAAGTGGCGCGATTACTCCCCGCTTGAGGTGAAGCTCGACGATCCGCTCGGCAACGCCAAGCGTTCGGCTGTGTATGAGTGGAAGCGCGCGGCCGATCGTCTGGAACAGCCGGTCGACAAGGACGAGTGGTTCATGTCGCCGCAGACGGTGAACGCCTACTACAATCCCTCGTTCAACGAGATCGTCTTCCCGGCCGCGATCCTGCAGGCGCCGTTCTTCGACATGAACGCCGACCCGGCGATCAATTATGGCGGCATCGGCGGCGTCATCGGCCACGAAATGGGCCACGGCTTCGACGACCAGGGCTCCAAGACCGACGCCGACGGCATCCTGCGCAACTGGTGGACGCCGGACGACGAGGCGAAGTTCAAGGAGCGCGTGGCGGCCCTGGGCGCGCAGTATGGTGCGTTCGAGCCGCTGCCCGGCATCAAGGTCAACGGCGACCTGACGATGGGCGAGAATATCGGCGACCTCGGCGGCGTCGAGGTGGCGCACGAGGCCTACAAGCTTTCGCTGAACGGCGCGACGCCCGAAGTGAAAGACGGCTTCACCGGCGAGCAGCGCTTCTTCCTGGGCTGGGCTCAGGTGTGGCGCTCGCTGATCCGCGACGAGGCGCTGCGTAACCAGGTCCTGTCGGACCCGCACAGCCCGGCGCGCTATCGCGTCAACGGCGTGGTGCCCAATGTCGACGACTGGTACGCCGCGTTCGACGTGCCGGCCGATGCCAAGATGTACATCGCGCCGGAAAAGCGCGTGAAGATCTGGTAAGAGCCAGTTCCTGACGGAATGAGGAAAGCCCGCGCGTCAGCGCGGGCTTTCTTCGTTTCAGGGTACGCGGTGCGATTGCCGGCCGTCAGGCGTGGCGACCGTATTTTCATCCACCACCGTCAGCTCGATCGTCGACTCCGCTTCGCCTGCGGGGATCAGCTTGGCCAGGCAGGTGTCAGGCTTGGAGCCCGGTCCCGCATCCCAGGTGCCGCTGCGGCTCATCGACTGAGGGGCAGCGCCCTCCTTCACCATCTCCATCGTCTGGGTGAATGCGCCGTCGGCCGAGTAGACCGAATGGACCGAGATCGTGGTCTTGACCCCTTCGATCTCCTCCTGGGCTTCGGTCGTCCATGTGCCGGCCAGGAAAGCCTTGCAGCCGGTATTGTCAAAGGCGGCGGCAGGGGCCGCCAGCGCTGCGGCGAGGGCCGCAGCGGCGATGATCTTCATTGCGTTATCCCAAAGAACATTGCGGGCGCGATCCGCCCACAAGAATCTATAGCGCAATCTGTGTCGGCGCGGCAGATACGCCGCGTCAGGGCGTGACGCTGGCCGAGCGAACGCCGATGGCCGGGACGCGGCGGGCGGTGGCGCCGTCCTCGCTGCGCACCGTATTGGCGTCGAGCACGATGAGGATGGTGTCTTTCTGATCGCGTCCGCCGGTCGCGACGCTGGCATTGCAGCTGTCGGTCGAGGGGCCGGGGGCGGCGTCCCACGTGCCGGCGAGGGTTTGCGTCTCGGGCGCGAGGCCCTGGGGCTCGATCTGCACGGTCGCGCTGAAGTCGCCGTCGGCGGCGTAGATGGCGCGCGTGGCGATACGGCCGGGCCTTCCACCCATCTCGGTCGCAACGCTCATGTCCCACGTGCCGGTCAGGAACGCCTTGCAGGCGGTGTTGTCGAAAGCGGAGGCGGACGAGCCGAGCGCGATAAGGGCGGCGGCGGCGATCAGGGTTCGGATCATGCGGGTCTCTCTCTGTCATGGCCCCGAGGCAGGGGGGCTTATAGCCGCCCGCCCCGGGTCTGTCAGCCCGCAGAGATTGACGTTACGGAAATCTCATCAAGGGGTGGCGGCGAGGCCTTCGCGTCGGGGATCGGCCCCGCCGGAGAGGCGCCCGTCCGGCATCACCATCACGGCATGCAGGCCCGAACCCTCGCCGGGGCCGGGGTCCGAGATGGTTTGCCCCATCGCCGTCAGCGCGGCACGGAGTGCCGGATCGAAGCCGGCTTCGATCACCGGCTTCCCGCGCGCCACGACATTGGGCAACGCCACGGCGTCCTGCGGGTCCATGCCCCAGTCGAGCATGGCGACGAGGCTCTTGAGCACATAGCCGATGATCGACGAACCGCCGGGCGAGCCGACGGCGAGCAGGAAGCGCCCATCCCGGAAGACAATGGTCGGGGCCATCGAGGAACGCGGGCGTTTTCCCGGGGCGACGGCGTTGGCGATGGGCGTGCCGTCCGGCCCGGCGGGGGCGAACGAGAAGTCGGTCATCTGGTTGTTGAGGATGAAGCCGGCCGCCATGCGCTGCGAGCCGTAGATGCCCTCGACCGTCGTCGTCATCGAGACGACATTGCCCTGCCCGTCGACCACCACGAAATGCGAGGTGCCGTGCGAGAAATCGACCGGATTGGCGGCCCATTTCGGGGCGCCCGGCGGGGTGCCGGCGATGGCCTCGCCCATCGCCTTGCCGGGGTCGATCAGGGCGGCGCGGCCGGCGAGATAGGCCGGGTCGAGAAGTCCGTCGACCGGGACCGGCACGAACGCATCGTCGGCCGCATACTTGTCGCGGTCGGCATAGGCAAGCCGTTCGGCCTCGATGAGAATGTTCCAGCCCGTCGCGTCGTTGCGGTGCGCGGCGAGATCGAAGTGCCCGAGCATGCCGAGCGCCGACAGGATGGCGAGCCCGCCGGAGGATGGCGGACCCATGGAGCAGACCACAAGCACGCGATAGGGGCGGCAGAGCGCCTCCATTTTGCGCGCTTTATAGGCCTTGAGGTCCTGCAGGCTGAGCGTGCCGGGACGGTTGCCGGCATGGACCGCCGCGACCATCGCGTCGGCGACGGGGCCTTCATAGAAGCCCTTGGCGCCCTCGGCGGCGATCCGGTTCAGCGTGTCGGCATAGGCGGGGTTGGTGATCGTCTGGCCCGGGGCCAGGGGCGTGCCGCCCGGGGTGAGATAGGCGGCGGTCTCTCCGGTGAAGGGGCCATAGAAGCCGCTCGCCATGCCGATCGCGGCAGCCATGCGCCTGGGAACCGGAAAACCGGAGGCGGCGAGCGTGACGGCGGGAGCGAAATCGTCGGCCAGGGTCAGCTTGCCGTGATCGGCGTGGGCGAGGAGGAGCAGCGAGACCAGGCCCGGCGTGCCGACCGAGTCGCCGGATGTGACCGCCTGCGGGAACGACATCGGCTGGCCGTCGATGAGGAACATGTCGGGCCGCGCGCCGGCAGGGGCGGTTTCGCGGCCGTCATAGGCGGTGACGGCGCCGGTTCTGGCGTCGAAATGGATGAGGAAGGCGCCGCCGCCGAGGCCGGAGGATTGCGGTTCGACGAGGCCGAGAACGGCCTGGACGGCGAGCGCCGCATCGACCGCGCTGCCGCCCTTGCGCAGCACCTCAAGCCCCGCCTCGACCGCCATCGGATTGGCGGCGGCGACCATCGCGCCGGCCTTCCAGTCGGTGACGGGATGGGGCTTTTCGACCGTGACGGACGGGGGCGCAGCGGCCTCGCCGCAGGCCGCCAGAACGAGTGCCGCAAGGCAGCTGAGGTGGGTCAAACGCATGTGAGGGACCCCACCACAGCCCCGTGCCGTCTTAAAGGATGAACTTGGAGAGGTCGGTGTTGCGGGCGAGCGTGCCGATCTTTTCGCGCACGTAAGCCCCGTCGATGGTGAGGGTTTCCCCTGCCCGGTCGGCGGCGGCGAAGGAAATGTCCTCCAGCACACGCTCCAGCACGGTCTGGAGGCGGCGCGCCCCGATATTCTCGACGCTGGCATTCACTTCGGCGGCGACATCGGCGAGGGCGTCGATGCCGTCTTCCGTGAACATCAGATTGACCTTCTCGGTCGCGAGCATCGCCTTGTACTGGGTGACCAGGCTGGCCTCGGGCTCGGTCAGGATCGAGCGCAGATCGTCGCGTGTGAGCCCGGCGAGCTCGACGCGGATCGGCAGGCGGCCCTGCAATTCGGGCAGCAGGTCGCTGGGCTTGGCGAAATGAAACGCGCCGGAGGCGATGAAGAGAATGTGGTCGGTCTTCACCGGGCCGTGCTTGGTCGCGACGGTGGTGCCCTCGATCAGCGGCAGCAGATCGCGCTGCACGCCTTCGCGTGACACGTCGGCGCCGCGCGCTTCGGAGCGGGCGCAGATCTTGTCGATCTCGTCGAGGAAGACGATGCCGTCATTCTCGGTCAGCTTCACCGCGTCGCGGATCACCTCGTCGGTGTCGAGCAGCTTGTCGCTTTCCTCGGCGACGAAGATGGGGTGGGATTCCTTCACGGTGACACGGCGTTTCTTGCGCCGGCCGCCGAGCGCCTTGCCCAGAGCCTCCTGCAGATTGATGAGCCCGCCGGGCTGCCCGGGGATTTCCAGCGGAAAGCCCCCGCCCTGCTCGGCCGTGTCGATTTCGATTTCCTTGTCGTCCATCTCGCCGGCCCGCAGCTTGCGGCGGAACGCCTCGCGGGTGGCCTCACTGGCCCCTGCCCCGACCAGCGCCTCGACCACGCGGTCCTCGGCGGCCTTTTCGGCCTTCACGCGCACATCCTTGCGCTTGGTCTCCTTCACCAGGCCGATCGCGACCTCCACCAGGTCGCGGACGATCTGTTCGACGTCACGGCCGACATAGCCGACCTCGGTGAACTTGGTGGCCTCGACCTTCAGGAACGGGGCCTCGGCCAGCCGGGCGAGCCGGCGGGAAATTTCCGTTTTGCCGCAACCGGTTGGCCCGATCATGAGGATGTTTTTCGGGGTCACCTCCTGGCGCAGCGCCTCGGGCAGCTGCTGGCGCCGCCAGCGGTTGCGGAGCGCAATGGCGACCGCACGCTTGGCGGCGGCCTGCCCGACGATGAAGCGATCGAGCTCGGAGACGATTTCGCGCGGCGAAAAATGGGTCATGGCCGGGAGAGATAGGGGCTGCAGCGCCCGCGCGAAAGCCTAGAGCGGCGCGCCGTGATCGCGCAGCCAATCTGCGAGGGCGTCTTCCTCAAGCTCTCCCGCCGCGAGCGACAAAAATGTCATGACGAAGGCGGCATCGTCCGCGTCGAGCGCCATGCCGTTGAGGGCGAGGAAGGTTTCCGTCGCGATCGCCGCCACGCGCTTGTTGCCGTCCACGAAAGGATGGTTGCGGGCGAGGCCAAAGCCGTAAGCAGCGGCGAGGTCGAAAACGTCCGGCTCGCCGTACGCAGCAAGGTTTTCCGGCCTCGCAAGGGCGGAATCGAACAGACCCTCGTCGCGCACGCCGGACGCGCCGCCATGTTCGGCGAGCTGTTCGTCATGGGCGGCAAGGAGGGCCTGGCGGTTGAGCCAGCGCCAGGTCATTTCGCGAGTTCGCGCAGCGCATTCCGGCGCTTTTTCATGACCGCGCGCATGGCGGTCATCTGAGCCTCGAACTCGGCATCGTAGGCGGAAAGCTGAATGCCATTGGCCGTGTCGGTGACGAAAAGCTCGTCACCCTGGGCGGCTTTCAGCTTGGCGATGGTTTCCTTGGGCAAGATGACCCCGAGAGAATTCCCGATTTTCGTAACTTTGAGCTTCATGTTATAACGAATGTAAAACCACGAGGCAAGGGCGTTCTAACGGGCGTTATATCCTACTTCTCGTCCAACGTCTCCACGGTGAGATTGCCGTTGGTGTAGACGCAGATCTGGGCGGCGATTTTCATGGCTTTTCGGGCGATGTCTTCGGCATCGGCCTCGGTGTCGGCCAGCGCCCGGGCGGCCGCGAGGGCGTAATTGCCGCCAGAGCCGATGCCGATGACCCCGTCTTCGGGCTCCAGAACGTCGCCCTGCCCGGTCAGCAGCAGCGAGACCTTGGGGTCGGCGACGATCATCAGGGCTTCCAGACGGCGCAGATACCGGTCGGTGCGCCAGTCCTTCGCGAGCTCGACGCAGGCGCGGGTGAGATTGCCCGGATAGGTTTCGAGCTTGGCTTCCAGCCGCTCGAACAGCGTGAAGGCATCGGCGGTGGCCCCGGCGAAGCCGACGATCACATCGCCCTTCCCCAGCCGGCGCACCTTACGGGCATTGCCCTTGATGACCGTCTGGCCCATCGAGACCTGGCCGTCGCCGGCGATGACGACCTTGCCGCCCTTGCGGACGGACACGATGGTCGTGCCGTGCCAGTCCAGTGGGTCGTGAGCTTTGTCGGCCATTTGATCCTCGAAATACGAGGACGGGATGTGAGGCGCGCGGATGTTTACGTCAAGTTTGCCGGTCATTGCGCAAATGGGGTCACGGACGTAAGGAAACGCCCGGATTGAAGGACTTATCCCCATGCGCACCGCGATGATCGAGCGAAAGACGCGCGAGACCGAGATCATGGTCTCGCTCGATCTCGACGGCACCGGCGATTACGAC
>JAKOQZ010000242.1 GCA_029778105.1 Pseudomonadota bacterium
AGAACGGGATCGACAGCAACGTCGCGATGGCGGGCATCGCGACGTTGAATCGAAGATCGTGCGCCCCGAAGCGATCGGACAGCCAGCCGCCCAGCATCACGCCGACCACGCCTGCGACGCCGCCGATGATGCCGAGCGGCAGCGTGACCGGGTTGATGTCCTTGATCGAGCCGTCGGGTCGCAGCGCGATGCCGGGGTTCAGCTCGATGATCTCCGGCGCGTGATTGCGCAGGAAGAACGAAACGATGAAGGCCGCCGATCCGTAGCCGATCAGCGCCTTGATCGACGCGGCGAAGGCCACGAACCAGAACGTCTTCTTGCCCCAGAGCTCCCCCAGAGCATCCTTCAGCGTCGGGCCCTTGCGCTTGGCGGCGAGATCTTCGCGCAGGATCTTGCGCGGTTCGCGCAGCGTGAAGAACGAGACGAGCGCGATCAGGATGCCCGGCGCGCCGCAAAGGACGAAAGCCATGCGCCAGCCATAGGCGTCGGCGATCAGGCCGCCCAGAATAGTGCCCAGAAGCGCGCCGATGGGCGTGCCGAGCGAATAGAAGGCGAGCGCCGACGAGCGCTTTTCCTTGGGCGTATAGTCGATGATCAGGGAATGGGCCGAGGGCGTGCAGCCCGCCTCGCCCACGCCGACGCCGATGCGGGCGAGCGCCAGCTGCAGGAAGTTCTGCGCATAGCCGCACGCCACCGTAAAGCCGCTCCAGATCGCGAGCGAGGCCGAGATGATGACCGAGCGGTTGGCACGCTCGGCATAGCGGGCGATGGGAATGCCCAGAAACGTGTAGAACACCGCGAACAGCAGGCCCGTCATCGCGCCCATGGCCGTGTCGCTGAGGCCGAGATCGTGTTTGATCGGCTCGGCCAGCGTATTCATGATCTGGCGGTCGAGGAAATTCAGCGTGTAGACGACCAGCAGCAGCCACATCGCATAACGGCGATAGGGATCGGAGACCGGCGTGATGATCACGCCGGGACGCGTTTCGGCCGCCTGGCCGCTGGCTGCTGACACGTTGTTTTCCTCCCGTCGGCGTCTGACGCGCCTGATGACGGGAGTGTCGGGGCTAAGGTGCTGGCGCGCAACCCTTAACGGGCGTCAGCGCCAGCTTCCGTTCAGAAGCTTGATGATGGCGGAGAAGTCTTTCCCCGCGCCGCCGAGCCCGTTGAAGAGCTGATAGAGCGCCTCGGCCTGCGCCCCCATCGGCACGCTGGCTTCGACGCCCTGCGCCGCTTCCAGCGCCAGCTTCAGATCCTTCAGCATCAGCGCCGCCGCGAACCCGCCTTCATAGTCGCGGTTCGACGGCGCGGCCGGCACGGGGCCGGGCACCGGACAATAGCTGGTCATCGACCACGACTGACCCGAAGCCTTGGACGAGATGTCGAAGAAGGTCTGCGCGTCGAGCCCGAGCTTCTCGGCCAGCACAAAGGCCTCGCAGGTGCCGATCATCCCGACGGCGAGCAGCATGTTGTTGCAGATCTTGGCCGCCTGCCCCGCGCCGCTTTCGCCGGCACGGATGACGGCCTTGCCCATCTGCTTGAGATAGGGCTCGGCCTTTGCAAACGCAGCTTCAGCGCCGCCGACCATGAAGGTCAGCGTGCCGCCCGCCGCCGCCGCGATGCCGCCGCTGACCGGCGCATCGACCATGGCGAGCCCCTGCCCCGCCGCCGCCGCACCCACCGCCTTGGCGGTCGCGACGTCGATGGTGGAGCAATCCATCAGGATCGCGTTCTTCGGCGCGTTGGCGAAGATTTCGCCTTCATAGACGGCGCGCACATGCTTGCCGGCGGGCAGCATGGTCACGACGGCTTCCGCGCCCTTCACCGCCTCGGCGGCGGAGGTAAACGCCTTTGCGCCGTCGGCGACGGACTTCGCGAGCGCCGTCTGCGACAGGTCGAAGGCATGGACGGTGCGCCCGGCCTTCACCAGGTTCGCGGCCATGCCGGAACCCATATTGCCAAGGCCGATGAAAGCGACGTGAGCCATGACCGCCCCCTACTTCATCGTCGGGATGATGAAGCTGGAATCGGCGACGGCGCCGCCGCTGGGCCAGCGCTGGGTGACGGTCTTGACCTTGGTGTAGAAGCGCACGCCTTCGGGGCCGTGCTGGTTCATGTCGCCGAAGGCCGAGCGCTTCCAGCCGCCGAAGGTGTGATAGGCGAC
>JAKOQZ010000243.1 GCA_029778105.1 Pseudomonadota bacterium
CCGGCTGGCTCAAGGCCGCCGTCACCGGCGACACGCGGCTGAAGGCCGGCTTCCCCAGAGACTGGGTCACCGGCGACAAGACCGGCACCGGCAATGACGGCCCCACCAATGACGTCGCGATCACCTGGCCGCCGGGCCGGTCGCCGCTAATCGTCGCGGTCTATTACGACCGCAAGGGCCGCACGATGAAGGAGAACGCCGCCGTCATCGCCGAAGTGGGCCGGATCGTCGGCCGTTACGGCTGAGGACAGAACGAGGCGGCGGCGTTGTCGCGGCGGGTCTCGAGCCGCCGCGACAGCAGGGCCAGCGCCAGCGCGCCGAGCGGCGCGAGCGCGGCGACATAGGGCAGGGCGGCGAGGCCGAGTCCCCCGGCGATCACCGCGCCGCCCAGCCACGCGCCGATGGCGTTGCCCAGATTGAAGGCGGCGATGTTGAACGACGAGGCGAGGCTCTGGCCCGCGCCATGCGCCTTTTCCAGCACCCACATCTGCAGCGGCGGCACGGTGGCGAATCCCGCGACGCCCAGAAGGAAGATCGAGGCGACCGCGCCGGTCTGGCTATGCATGGCGAACGCCATGATCGCGAGCGCGGCGGCGAGGGCCGCAAGGGTCCAGAGCACCGAAGGCATCAGGCTGCGGTCGGCCAGGCGGCCGCCGAGAATGTTGCCCGCGACCAGACCGGCGCCGAAGACCAGCAGGATCGGCGAGACATAGCGCTCATCGAAGCCGGCCACGCGCGTCAGCAGCGGCGCGATATAGGTGAAGGCGGCGAAGACGCCGATCCATGACAGCACTGTCGTGGCGAGGCCGAGCAGGACGGCGGGGCGCGCCAGCACTTTCAGATCGTCGCGGAACCGTGTCTGCTCCGGCGGCGTGCGGTCGGCCGGGACCAGCGCCGCGATGATCGCGAACGCGCCCACGCCGACGGCGGTCACGACATAGAAGGTCGCGCGCCAGCCAAATCCCTGTCCCAGCCAAGTGCCCAGCGGCACGCCGAGAATATTGGCGACCGTGAGGCCGGTGAACATGATGGCGATGGCCGACGCTTTGCGGTCGGCGGCCACCAGTCCCGTCGCCACCACGGAGCCGACGCCGAAGAACGTGCCGTGGGCGAAAGCGGTGACGATGCGCGCGGCCATCAACGTGCCGTAGTCTGGGGCGAGGGCGCAGGCGAGATTGCCGAGCGTGAATACGGCCATCAGCGCCAGCAGCGTGGTCTTGCGCGGCCATCGTGCCGTGAGCGCGGTCATCAGCGGCGCGCCGACGACGACGCCCAGCGCATAGCCCGAGATCAGCAGGCCCGCAGCGGGAATGGAGACGCCGAGATCGCCGCCGACCTCGATCAGCAGACCCATGATGACGAATTCGGTGACGCCGATGCCGAAGGCGCCGGCGGCGAGAGCGAGAAGGGCGAGCGGCATGGTCCGGGTCCGGCGGTGAGGTTGAAGGCGCAAAATGGACATCGCCGGCGTAACGGACTACAGATCTCCAGATAAATTCATTTGTGACCACAGGTCATAGATATGCCTGCCGAGATCAATCGTTCCGGTGAAATGGAAGTCTTCGTGCGAGCGATCGAGCTTGGCGGATTCTCGGCCGCCGCGCGGGTTCTGGGCATGACGCCCTCCGGGGTGAGCAAGCTTGTCGCCCGTCTGGAACGCCGTCTTGGCGCGCGGCTGGTCGCACGCTCGACCCGGCAATTGCAGCTGACGCCTGAAGGCGCGGCCTATCTGGAGCGCGCCAGCCGCATCCTTGCCGAGATCGACGAGGCCGAGCGGGAGGCGACGGCGGGCGCAAGCCCGCGCGGGCGGCTGCGTGTCAACTCCAACCTCCCGTTCGGGCACAAATATCTGATCCCCCTGCTGCCGGCATTCCGTGCGCGCTATCCGGACATAGTGATCGATCTGGCGTTGACGGATACGGTGATCGATCTGGTCGCCGAACGCGCCGATGTTGCGATCCGCGTCGGGCCGCTGAAGGAATCGCGGCTGGTGGCGCGCAAGCTGGGCGAAAGCCGGATATTGACGGTCGCCGCGCCGGATTATGTCGCCCGCCGCGGGTCTCCGCGCCGGGTGGAGGACCTGGCGGCGCATGACTGTCTCGCCTTCAATTTCCACCGGCAGAGCCGGTCATGGCCGTTCAGGGGCAAGGCCGGCGAGACGGTCCAGTTCACGCCGCGGCCGAGCGCGTTCGGCAGCGACGGCGAGACAATGCGGCTGATGGCGATCGCCGGGCTCGGGATCGCCCGGCTCGGCGCGTTTCACGTTCAGGATGACATCGATGCCGGGCGGCTGGTCGAGGTGTTGAAATCCCTCAACCCCGGCGACACAGAGGCGATCCACGCCGTCTATGTCGGGCAGGGCGGGCATCTGCCCGCCCGCGTGCGCGTCTTCCTCGATTATCTCGGGGAGACGGTGCGGTACTGATCACTTCCGCTTCTTCGGCACCAGCTTGGCGATCCAGGCGGGCAGCGCGAAGGCGGCCTGGTGGATGGCGGGCGTGTAGTATTCGGTCTTCACGCCGGCCGCCGCGAATGCCTTCTCGATCTTCTTGGCCTTGCGCGCGTCGCCCAGCACCGCGCCGTCGGCGGACACCCAGGTCAGCGCCATGAAGCCGCCGATATAGGTCGGCACCACGGTCAGATAGGCGCCGGCGGCCTTGAACAGGCGGCCGAGCTGCTTGAGCGTGTCGGTCAGCTCTTCGGGCTGATAGAACGGCACGCCGGTCTGAAACACGGCGAAGCCGCCGGGGCGCAGCGCGGCGCGGATGCGCTTGTAGAAATCGTCGGCGAACAGGATCGCGCCGGGGCCGATCGGGTCCGGGCGGTCGGCGATCACCAGATCGAACGCGCCGATGGTCTCCGGGCGCGCCAGATAGTCGAACGCATCGACCACCTGGATGTCCATCCGCTTGTCCTTGAACGCCTTCTTGTTGATGTCGGCGAAGAGCTCGCGTGAGCGCTCGATCACCACCGGGTCGATCTCGGCCAGCACGACGCGGGTGACGCCCTTGTGCTTCAGCGCTTCGGCCGCGATGGCGAGGTCGCCGCCGCCGACGATCAGCACCGACTTGACCTTGCCGTGTTCGAACATCGGCAGGTGGGTGAGCATCTCGGAATAGGCGGCGTGGTCGCGCGTCGTCGTCTGCACATTGCCGTCGAGCACCAGCACACGGCCGTTCCGCTCGGTGTCGAAGAACTTCACGTTCTGGAAGGGCGACTGCTCGTCGACGAGCATCTTGCCCTTCAGCGTCATCGTCTGGGCGTAGCCGGCATGCAGCGTTTCGGTGAAGGTCTCGGCCATGGCGATGCTCCTGAATCCCTGTGTTCAAGCGGCTTATAGGAGCGGAAGACCGGCCCGCCAAACGCTTTCGCGCCGCCCGGAGCGGGGCGCGGACAACTGTCATATTTCGGACTTGAAACAGACGTCTTGAGTCTGTCGCGCCTCAGTCGCGCAGTTTTTTTGTTCAGGGCCCAGAAAACGCTTGCGTGGGGGGACCCCTATCCATATATCCGCGCCTCTCCAAACGGGGTTCGCCCACGAGGAATCACCGGAGTGCGTATCACTCCACTTGTCGATAACGCTTCTTTTTTTGAGGGAGGGTCCGATGGCCCGTCTTGCGAAAAAGGTGGCGGCGATCAACGAGGCACTGGCGGTTTCCGTACAGACCCCGGCGAGGACCGTCCCGGTTCTTGTTTCGGCGAATGATGCCGAACAGGGAGAACAGCCCAAGGACTACTGGATCACGAAGAACGGCGTGAAATACGCCGGTCAGCACATCACGATCGACCTGTGGGAAGCCACGGGCCTCGATGATGAGGCGCGCATCCGTCAGGCCTTCCTGGACGCCATCAAGGCGGCCGGCGCGACGCTGCTGCACATCCACACGCACGTGTTCGAACCGAACGGCGGCATCTCGGGTGTTGCGGTGCTGAGCGAGAGCCACATTTCCTGCCACACCTGGCCGGAAAAGGGCTTCGCGGCCTTCGACGTCTTCATGTGCGGCGACGCGCAGCCCGAACTGGCGATCCCGGTTCTCAAGGCCGCGTTCAAGCCCAAGCGCGTGGTCGTCGAAGAGATCAAGCGCGGCGTGATCCACGAGGCGTAAGCCTCG
>JAKOQZ010000244.1 GCA_029778105.1 Pseudomonadota bacterium
GTGATGGCGGTCAGCGGACGGCGCGACGAGATCGGCGATGCGGAAAAGGCGCTGGCCGGCATGCAGGGCGATATCCGCGAGGCGCTCACCCAGCGCGCCCATCTGGCCGCCATGGGCGCCGCGGTCGCCAAGATCAATCACGATCTGCGCAACATGCTGTCGGGTGCGCAGCTCGCGTCCGAAAACCTCGAACAGAGCCGCGATCCCAATGTGCGCCGCATGGCCCCGCGGCTGATGCGCACGCTGGATCGCGCCATCGCCCTGGCGACCGACACGCTGGCCTATGGCCGCGCCGGCGAGCGCGCGCCGGTGCCGGCGCCGCTGGATCTCAATGAACTGGTGCAGGAAGCCGCCGCCCCGGCCGGCGCGCTGGCGGCGGCGCGCACGCATTTCGTCAACGCCGTGCCCAAGGGCTTCATCGTGAAGGCCGACGGCGAACAGCTCTATCGCATGCTGCTCAATCTCGCCCGCAACGCCGTACAGGCGATCGAAGCCAACGGCGCGCCCGCGACGCTGAGCGTTTCGGCGGCGCGGGCCGCGAACCTGATCGTCATCGACGTCGCCGATACCGGCCCCGGCATCCCCGACCGCGTTCTGCCGCATCTGTTCGAACCGTTCGGCATATCGGGCAAGGCGGGCGGCACGGGGCTCGGCCTCGCGATCGCGCGGGAACTTGCGCGCGGCCATGGCGGCGACCTTGTGTTGCTGAATACGGGCGAGAAAGGCACCGTGTTCCGTCTGACGTTACCCGACGGAGACAAGGCATGAGCGGCGGCGACCTTCTGCTTGTCGATGCCGGCGGCACCTTCACCCGCCTGGCGCTGGCCGGGGCCGATGGAACCATCGGCACGAGCGAAGTGGTGGAGACGGCCGCCTTTGCGGGCCTGACGGACGCGGCGCGCGATTTTCTCGCCGCGCATGGGGCGGCGCCGCGCCGTGCCGCCATTGCGGCGGCGGGGCCGGTCGAGCACGGCGTGGTGCAGATGACCAACGGCCCCAGATGGCTGATCGATCCGGGCGCACTGGCCGATGCGCTGGCGCTGTCGCGGGTGGTGCTGGTCAACGATTTCGCCGCGGTCGCCGCCGCCGCGCCGCGTCTGCCGCCCGCGCGGCTGACCGCGCTGAACGCGGGCGAGGCCGACGGCGGCGCGATCGCCGTGGTCGGCCCGGGCACGGGCCTTGGCGTCGCCATCGTCATTCCCGACAAGGGCGGCTGGCGGGGGCTGCCCGGCGAGGGCGGACATGCCGGGCTGTCGCCGGTCAACGACCGCGAAATCGCGCTGCTCTATCAGCTGCTGCGCCGCTTCGGCCATGTGAAGGCCGAACACGTGCTGTCGGGCCCGGGGCTGGAAGTGTTGTGGGAGACGCTGGCGGCGCTCGACGGGGCGGATGCGTCGGCGCGGCCCACGGCCGGCGAGATCGCGGAACGGGCCCGGCGCAAAAGCTGCGCGCTGTCCAGCGAAGCGATCGCGATCATGACGGGCTGGCTGGGCGGTTTCGCCGGCGACGTGGCGCTGATCGCGGGTGCGACGGGCGGGGTTTATCTCGCCGGCGGCGTGCTGCCGCGCTGGGGCGATCTTTTCGACCACGCGCTGTTCCTGCGCCGGTTCACAGCCAAGGGCGCGCACCGGGGACTCATGGAGCGCATGCCCGTCAAATTGATCACCGACCCGCAGGCCACCTTCAAAGGGCTCATCGCGCTGCTGGCGGAGACGCCGGAATGACGCCGCAATGAAGAAGGGCCGCTTGCGCGGCCCTTGTCCAGATCAGCTTTGAATTGACGGCCTAGTGGCCGGAGCCGTGCTCGGGCGTGGGCTCTGCAGTGGGTTCCGCAGCAGGCGCCGGCGCGGCCTCAGGCGTCGCTTCGGGTGTCGCGGCAGGCGTCGCCTCGGGTGTGGCGGCGGGCGTCGCGGCCGGCTCGGCCGTGCCTTCGGCAGGAGCAGGCGCGGGCGCCGCACCTTCGGTCGGAGCCGGAGCGGGAGCTGCGCCTTCAGCCGGAGCCGGAGCGGGAGCCGCGCCTTCGGCGGGAGCGGCAGCGCCTTCGGCCGGCGCGGCGGCGCCTTCCCCGGCAGGGGCGGGCGCGGGCAGCGGATACGGCTCGTCGCCCCAGGTGCGGATATAGGCGATCAGATTGATGCGGTCTTCCGACTTCTTCAGGCCGGCGAAGCCCATCTTGGTGCCCTTGATCACCTTCGCGGGCGCTTCGATGAACTGGTAGATGGCGGCGTAGTCCCACGTCTCGCCGGACTTTTCCTGCATCGCCTTGGAATAGGCGAAGGCCGCGCCGCGATGGGCGTGCTTGGAGCCCAGAATGCCATAGAGGTTGGGGCCGATGCCGTCGGCGCCGCCCTTGGTCCAGGTGTGGCAGGCGGCGCACTTGGCGGCCTGCTTCTCGCCGGCTGCAACATCGGCCGAGGCCAGCACCGTGCCGAAATCGGGCAGCGCGGCCGGGCCTGCAGCGGCTTCGCCGCCCCCCGTGCCGCCGCCGGTCTCGACGCCGGCCACGACATAGCCGGGCTCGGCGGGCGTCTCGACCGCGTAGACCGCCTTGGTCAGCTCATTGATGCCGAGCACGGCAAGGGCCGAAAAACCCAGGCCCATGAAAATCTTGTTCCACTCAAAGGAATCCATGCCCAACTCCGCAGTGCGCCTAACGTGGCAGCCCCTAAAGCACGCGCGCTTTGACCCCGACGCGGCGGCGATCCTATAACCCGTCGCCTTTCGGGGGGAAAGCCCGGAACAGCCCGGATATCGCCTCTTTCCTTACGTCATGCCAAGCCGTCTTCCATGAACCCCATCGTCCTCATTCCCGCCCGCATGGCCTCGACCCGTCTGCCGGGCAAGCCGCTGGCCGAAATCGCCGGCCGGCCGATGATCGTGGCGGTGCTGGAACGGGCGCGCGAGGCCCGTTTTCCGCGCATTGCGGTGGCGGCGGCCGAGCCGGAGATTTGCGAGGCGGTGATCGCTGCCGGGGGCGAAGCGGTGCTGACCCGGGCCGATCATCCGTCGGGTTCCGACCGCATCTTCGAGGCGCTCCAGGCGCTCGATCCGGACGGACGGCACGATGCGGTCATCAATCTGCAGGGCGATCTGCCGACGTTGGAGCCCGAAGCGATTCGCGCGGTCGCCGCAGCGCTGGAGACCTCCGGCGCCGATATCGCCACCCTCGCCGCCCCCTGCGCCGAGGAAGACCGCGACAACCCCAATGTCGTGAAGGCCGTGGTCAGCCTGACCGAAGACGCCGTCACCGGGCGGGCGCTCTATTTCACCCGCGCCACCGCGCCCTATGGCGCGGGGCCGCTCTATCATCACATCGGCATCTACGCCTATCGCCGCGCCGCGCTGGAGCGCTTCGTCGCGCTGCCGCCCTCGCCGCTGGAGACGCGCGAGAAGCTGGAGCAGCTGCGCGCGCTGGAAGCCGGCATGACCATCGCCGTCGCCATCGTCGGCGGCGTGCCGCTGGGCGTCGACACGCCCCACGATCTTGAAAAGGCGCGCGCTTTGCTCGCCGAGAGGATGTCTTCATGAGCACGTTGATCGCCAATGCCAAACGCGTCGCCTTCCAGGGCGAGGCCGGCGCGTTCGGCAATCAGGCGGCGCGCGAGGCGCTGCCCCATGCCGAGGCGGTGCCGCAGGAGACGTTCGAGGACGCGATCGAGGCGGTGCGCTCGGGCGCGGCCGATCTGTGCATCATCCCGATCGAGAATTCGCTGCACGGGCGCATCGCCGACATCCACCATCTGCTGCCCAATGCCGGCCTGCACATCGTCGCCGAGCACTTCCTGCGCATCAATCTTCAGCTTCTGGGGCTCAAGGGCGCGCCGCTGTCGGGCATCCGCACGATCTTCAGCCAGGGGCCGGCGCTCGGCCAGTGCCGCAAGCTGATCCGCGAGATGAAGCTGCATGCGCAGGAATGGCACGACACCGCCGGCTCGGCCCGGCACGTCGCCCAGCTGAACGATCCCAGCGTCGGCGCGATCGCTTCGGCGCTGGCGGGCGAGCTTTACGGGCTGGAGGTGCTCAAGCGCGACGTCGAGGACGAACGCCACAACATGACGCGCTTCCTGATCATGTCGCGCGAGGCCGAAGAGCCCCCGCACGACGAAGGCGGCGTGGTGACCAGCTTCATCTTCCGCGTCCGCAACGTGCCCGCCGCGCTCTACAAGGCGATGGGCGGCTTTGCGACCAACGGCGTCAACATGACCAAGCTGGAGAGCTATCAGGTCGGCGGCACCTTCACCGCCACCCAGTTCTACGCCGAGATCGAGGGCCACCCGGAAGACCGCCATGTGCGGCTGGCGCTGGAAGAGCTGCAGTTCTTCTCCAGCCACATGCAGATTCTGGGCGTCTATCGCAGCCACGCCCTGCGCGCCGTGGCGGCGGCGGGCGCGGAATAGCTCAGTCCTTCTCCGCCCACGCCTTCACCAGCTGGTGGGCGATGGCGAGCTTGGGCGGCACCCAGAAATCCTTGGGCCCTTCGCCGGCGAGCGTCGCGCGGATGGTCGCGCGGTCGACCCAGCGCGCCTCGGCCAGTTCGTGTTCGTCGACCGCGATCTCTTCCGATTCGGCCTCGGCGAAGCAGCCGATCATCAGCTGCGAGGGCCAAGGCCAGGGCTGGGTGGAGTGATAGCTCACCGACTTGATGCGGACGCCCGCTTCCTCGAACAACTCGCGCGCCACGGCTTCCTCGATGGTTTCGCCGGGCTCGAGGAACCCGGCCAGCGCCGAGAACATGCCTTTGGGGAAATTGCGCCCGCGGCCCAGCAGGCACTTGTCGCCCGAGGTCGCCAGCATGATGACGACCGGGTTCACGCGCGGGAAATGCTCGGCCTTGCACACGCCGCACTCGCGCTTGTAGCCGCCGTCGCTGAGCGCGGTCGGGGCGCCGCACTGGGCGCAGAAGCGGTGGGTCTGATGCCAGTCGATCAGCGAGCGGGCCTGACCCAGGATCGCCGCATCGCCGGGCGGGACCTCCATGGCGAGCTGGCGCAGGTCCTTGAACGCGCCGAGGCCCGCCAGCGGGCCTTCGCTCTCGGGATCGGCCGCCGCCGAGATATCGGCCGCGAAATAGGCCCCGCCCTTGTCGCGGCCGAGGAAGATGAGCGGGGCGCCCTCGCCCATCATCCTGTCGACGAAGCCCGGCTTCATGAAGCCGACCGCCGTGCCTTCCGGCGTTTTCATGGAAAACGGCTTCAGCTTCCAGAACGGCACGACCAGAGTGGTCGGATCGGCATAGGTCTTGGCGATCCAGCCGGAATCGGCGCGTTTTTCGCTCTGCCGGTCCAGCGGATTGTTGGCGAAGGTATTGGGATTGTCGAAAGTAAAGGGCATGCGGCTCGGAACTTGTCACGTCCCGTGCGGCACGATCAAGCCGCCCTTTCCAGCGGGCGCACTTTCGCCGCGATGCGCTCGCCGTCGCGGCGGCGGGCGAGGCGCAGATCGTAGGCGGTCTGGAGATTGACCCACAGTTCCGCCGTGGTGCCGAAGAAGCGCGAGAGGCGAAGCGCCATCGCCGCCGAAATGCCCGCCCGGCCGTGAACGAGATCGGCGATGCGCGCGACGTTCACGTCCAGCTCACGCGCCAGACGGTTCTGGCTGAGCCCCAGCGGCTTCATGAAGTCCTCCACCAGGATTTCTCCGGGGTGGACGGGCTCCAGCAGTTTCGTCTTCGCGCTCATAGGCCCTCGCCCTCAATGATAGTCGACGATTTCAACGTCCGACGGGCCGTCCTCGCCCCACCGGAAGCATATCCGCCATTGATCGTTGATCCGGATCGACCATTGTCCTTTGCGATCACCGCGCAAGGCTTCCAGCATGTTGCCGGGCGGAACCGAGAGATCGGCGACCGCGCCTGCGGCATCCAGCAACAGGAGCTTGCGCCGCGCCGCGCGCTCGATGGCGCGGAACTCCCGGACGTCCTCGTCCGCGAACAGCCTCTCGGTCTTGCGGCAGACGAAACCCCGGATCACCGGGCTTTTCTAGCACCGCAAGGCCATTCTGTAAATCAGAATAGACGCGACTCCGCCCTTGCGAACGCCCCCTCCCCTTCTGATATACTGCCCACGGGAGGTTGGCGCGGACGAGTTCCTCGCCAACCCGGTCAGGTCCGGAAGGAAGCAGCCGTAACGAGTTCTGCTTGGGTCATGTCAGCCTCCCACCCATTTCCATCCATCGCCAGGCGGGGGCGCGGCGCGCAGCATGACGGACGAGCCGGGTCTTGGATTTGATCTGCCGCCCTCATCCCGCACCAAGGACGCCTATCGCGTTCTCGCCCGCAAATACCGCCCGCAGACCTTCGACAGCCTGATCGGCCAGGACGCGATGGTGCGGACGCTGGGCAATGCCTTCGCGTCGAAACGCATCGCCCATGCCTTCATGCTCACCGGCGTCCGCGGGGTGGGCAAAACCACCACCGCGCGCATCGTCGCGCGGGCGCTCAACTGCATCGGCGAGGACGGCAAGCGGGCCGAACCGACCATCACGCCCTGCGGCGTCTGCGGGCCTTGCGTCGCCATCGCCGAATCGCGCCATCCCGACGTCTTCGAGATGGACGCCGCCAGCCGCACCGGCATCGACGACATCCGCGAGATCATCGACGGCACGCGCTATCTGCCGGCCGAGGCGCGCTACAAGGTCTACATCATCGACGAAGTGCACATGCTCTCCAAGAACGCCTTCAACGGTCTGTTGAAGACGCTGGAAGAGCCGCCGCCGCATGTGAAGTTCATCTTCGCCACCACCGAGATCCGCAAGGTGCCGGTGACGGTGCTGTCGCGCTGCCAGCGGTTCGATCTGCGCCGCATCCCGGCCGAGACGCTGATCGCCCACATCAAGTCGGTCGCGGGCGAGGAAGGCTTCGCCATCGAGGACGAGGCGCTGGCCATCGTCGCGCGCGCGGCGGAAGGCTCGGTGCGCGATGCGCTCTCCATTCTCGATCAGGCCCTCGCGCTCGCCGAGGACGGCGCGCCGCCCGACGCCGCGACAGTGCGCGCGATGCTCGGCCTCGCCGACCGCGCCCGGGTGCTCGATCTCTACGATCTCACCATGAAGGGCGATCCCGCCGCCGCGATGGCCGAGCTGCGCAGCCAGTACGACGCCGGGGCCGATCCCATCGCGGTGCTGCAGGACATGCTCGAGCTGACGCACTGGCTGACGCGGCTGAAGATCGCGCCCGAGGCGGCGAAGGATGCGACCGCCTCGCCCGCCGAGCGCGATCAGGGCCTCGCCATGGCGACGCGGCTGTCCATGGCGACGCTCACGCGCAACTGGACGCTGCTGCTGCGCTCCTTGAGCGAAACCCGCGACGCGCCGCTCGCCATCCAGGCGGCGGAGATGGCGATTGCGCGCCTGTGCTTCGCCGCCGACCTGCCGCCGCTCGACCGTCTGGTCGCCGACATCGAGCAGCGCGGCGCGGCGCCGCAGGGGCCGCGTCCCACCGCTTCCGCCGCCCCGCCGCCCGCCGGGGCGCGGGCCAGCGCGGACGGACGGGGCGCCGTGATGCGCGCCGAGCCGGCGGTCGACGCCGCGCCTCAGGCCAGCGCCGCCTCCATCCCCTCCTTCGAAGCGCTGCTGCGCAAGATGGAGGAGGAGAGCGAGATCATCCTCAAATCGCGCACCGAGAAATTCGTGCGTCTCGTCTCGTGGGCCGAAGGGCGCATCGCCATCGCCTTCGAGCCGAACGCGCCGCGTCAGGAGATCGCCGGACGGCTGTCCGAGCGGCTGCAGGCCTGGACCGGCAAGCGCTGGATGATCGACGTGCGCGACAGCGGCGGCGCGCCCACCGTCGAGGCGGCGCGCACGGCCGCGCGCAACTCGCTGTTCGAGGAGGTCTCGCAGCACCCGCTGGTCAAGGCCGCGCTCGACATTTTCCCCGGCGCACGTCTTGTGGACGTGATCGACAACGAAACGCTGCCCTCGTCCGATGCGGGCGAGGCCGAACAGATGGATGAGTCATGAGCAAGCTCAATATGATGGAAATGATCGGCCAGCTGCCGCAGAAGCTCGCCGAGCTTCAGGCCAAGGTCGACAGCGTCGAGGCCACCGGCGTCGCCGCGGCCGGGCTGGTGATGGTGACGCTGCAGGGCAAGGGCGCGCTGAAGCGCATCCAGATCGATCCCTCGCTGCTCAAGGCCGACGAAGGCGAGATCCTGGAAGATCTCATCGTCGCCGCCCATGCCGCCGCCAAGGCCAAGCTCGACGACGAGATGGTGGCCGAAACCGCCAAGCTGACCGCCGGCCTGCCGCTGCCGCCGGGCTTCAAGCTGCCGTTCTGAGACGATGAAGGCCGCCCTTTCCGGGCCCGAGATCGAACGTCTGGTCCAGGCGCTGGGCAAGCTGCCCGGGCTCGGGCCGCGCTCGGCCCGGCGGGCGGCGCTGGCGCTGATCAAGCGCCGCGAGACGCTGATGGACCCGCTGGCCGCCGCGCTGAAAGAGGCGGCGGCGGCGATCAAGGTGTGCAGCGTCTGCGGTCATATCGACACGACCGATCCCTGCGGCCTGTGCGCCGATCCCAAACGCGACGACGCGCAGCTCTGCGTGGTGGAGGATGTCGGCGACATCTGGGCGCTGGAGCGCGCCGGCGTCTATCGCGGGCGCTATCACGTGCTGGGCGGCACGCTCTCGGCGCTCGACGGGCGCGGGCCGGATGCGCTCAGCATCGCCCAGCTCATCGACCGCGCCAGCCACAAACCGGGGCTTGAGGTGGTGCTCGCGCTGTCCGCCACGGTCGAGGGCCAGGCGACGGCGCATTATCTCACCGAGCGTCTCGCGGCGACCGGCGCGCATGTCACGCGGCTCGGCCACGGCGTGCCGATCGGCGGCGAGCTCGGCTATCTCGACGAGGGCACGCTGGCCGCCGCCTTCAAGGCACGGCGGCCGCTAACGTCGTAAGATCGTCTTCGGCGGCGGCGGCGCGCGGCGCCGGGGCCGATCCGTCCGCCAGCACGGCGCTCCCGACGACGACGACGCTCAGCACGGCGACGAAGGCCAGCGGCAAAACCGCGAGGCGGTCGAGACGGGCGTTGATGAAGCTGATCCAGTCATACATGGCGTGTGTCCTTCCGGCGGGCGGTCCCATACGCCCGCCCCGTCCACCGCTCTGTGCGCAGCGTCACTGCCGCCGCGCCCGCACCGCCGCCCTGCGGCGCTGATCACGCCTTGCGCGAATGTGCTTTTGATTGCGCATGGGTGAATGCGCAGCGCGAGCAAGTCGCAGTCGCGCGCTGCAAAAACACATGTCGAATTGTTCACTTGGACCACGTGGAACTTGTGGCAAATGTCGCGTCGCTACGACGCGACGTCACGGGGAGACGGCACGCCGCAGCTCGTTCTTTTTGATCGAGGTGTCGCTTTATGTGCCGAAACTCTTTGACGTCAGCCCTCTGGCTGGCGATCGCCGGTTTGTGCCTGGTGGCGTTTACGCCCTCCGCATCCGCGCTGCCCAGCTATGCCCGCCAGACGGGCGATTCCTGCTCGGCCTGTCATGTCAGCGCCTTCGGGCCGCAGCTGACGCCGCACGGCATGGCCTTCAAGCTGCACGCCTATGCAGAATCCACCGGCGCGTGGACGCCGCCCGTCTCGGCGCAGGCGATCGTGTCGTATCTTTCGACCTCCAAGGACAATCCGGCGTCCGAGGGCGAGGCCAACGGCAACTTCAAGATGGACGAGCTCGGCTTCTTCCTGGCCGGCAAGATCGCGGGGCCTGTCGGCGCGTTCGCGCAGGTGACCTATGACGGGCCGGGCCATGTCTGGGGCATCGACAATGTCGATCTGCGCGCCGCGGTCGATACCGAGATGGACCAGACGCCGGTCGTGCTGGGGCTCAGCGTCAACAACAATCCCGGCGTCCAGGACCCCTGGAACACCTACGGCCCGTGGCGCTACCCGTTCAACGATTCCGCCTTCGCCATCGGCTCCATCGCCGCGCCGCTGATCGACGGTGGGCTTGAAGAACAGGTGATCGGCGCCACCGTCTCGGCGTTCATCGACAGCCGCTATTACGTCGAGGCCGGCGTCTATGCGACGCCGTCGGACGGCTTCCTCGATTCGGTCGGCGTCGCGCCGGACGAGGCCGCCAAGCTCGACGGCGCGGCGTTCTATGCGCGCGCCGGCTATCAGCGCGACTGGGGCAAGGACAACATGCATGTCGGCGCCGCGCTGCTGACGGCGAACCTCTCGCCCGAACGCGACAGCTCGCTGCCGTCGGATTCCATCACCGATCTGGTGCTCGACGCGGGCTATCAGTTCCTCGGCACGCGCAAGCAGATCGTGAACGTCCAGGGCGCCTACACCTATGAATGGCGCGACCTGAAGGGCAGTCGGTTCGTCGGCGATGCCGACCGCGCCAGCGCTGACCTTCAGTCGTTCCACGTCGATGCGTCCTATGTCTACGACCAGACCTACGAGGCCGTGCTCGGGCTCAATGCGGTGTGGGGCTCCAGCGACGCGGCGCTCTACGCGCCCGATCCGGTCGAGGGCAGCCGCACCGGCTCGCCCGACACCACGAGCGTCAGCCTTGAGGGCGACTGGGTGCCGTTCGGCAAGGACGACAGCTATGGCGCGCCTTACGCCAATCTGAAGCTCGGCCTCCGGCTCACGCACAACTTCACCTTCAACGGCGCCTCGTCGAACTATGACGGGTTCGGCCGCGACGCTTCCGACAACGATTCCGTGCTGGCGTTCCTGTGGACCGCGCTCTGATCGTTACGCTCGCCCTTCTGACGGCCGGCGCCCTGACGGGCCCGGCCGCGGAAGCGGGCGACCCGGAAGCCGGGATGGACGCCTTCGCCACCTACTGCGCCGACTGCCACTCGACATCCGACGACATGAAGAACCGCAAGGGCCCCTCGCTGTTCGGCATCATCGGACGCAAGGCCGGCACGGTGCCGGGATTCGAGTATTCCGACGCCAACAAGGCGACGGGCTGGGTGTGGACGCAAGACCAGCTGCGTAGCTATCTGCCCAATCCGCGCGCCGCGATGCCCGGCACCAAGATGAAGTTCGACGGCGTGCCGACCGGCGAGGAAGTGGAAGATCTCATCGCCTTTCTCGAGACCCGCAAATGATGTCCGCCTACCCCGCACCGCGCCGCGCCCTTCACTGGCTGACCCTTGCGCTCCTGGCGGCGCTTTATGCGATGGGGTGGGTGCTGGAGGATGTCGAGAGCGCCGCGACGCGCAAGCTGCTGATGACCGCGCATCAATCGCTGGGGCTGCTGGTGGTGATCCTCGCCCTCGTCCGCCTCGCCGCCGCCTGGCGCATGCCGTTCCGTCCGGCCGATGAGATCGCCTCATGGATGGAGCGGCTGGCCGGCCTCACTCACGCGGCCCTCTATCTCCTGATGATCGCGCTGCCCGTCAGCGGCTGGGCCTACACGACGATCAAGGGCGGATCGGTGAACTTCTTCTGGCTCGGCAAGCTGCCGCATCTCTTCGGCGAGGACGACAATCTCGCCGACAGCTTTTTCGAGGCGCACGAACTCATCGGCATCGCGCTGCTGGCGCTGGTCGCGCTTCATGCCGCCGCGGCGCTGTTCCACCACCTGGTCCTGCGCGACGCCGTTCTGGCGCGGATGCTGCCGATCCTGCGCCGGGCCTAGGCGCTCTCGACCAGCCGCGCCTTCAGCGCCGCCCTCAGCGCGGGCGTCACGCCCAGGCGCCTCTCCAGATAGCCGTCGAGCGAGCCGTCGCGCGCCGCGATCTCGTCCAGCGCGGCGTCCAGATAGCCCTTCTCCACCCGCCAGACATGGCGCAGCAGATTGGGCCGCGCCTCCACGCCGTGGGTCTCGCGGAAGGTCTTGATGAAGCCCGGCAGGCGCTCCTCGATCCGGCTCAGCGTGTTGGTCGCCAGATAGTCGGTGAGGATATCGTCCGCGCTCACGCCCAGCGCGTGCTGGACGAAGGCGACGATCAGGCCCGTGCGGTCCTTGCCGGCATGGCAGTGCATGACGACGGGGCCGTCCAGATCGGGCAGCGCCGCGAAGGCCTTGCCGAACACTTCGATATGACCGTCCTCGTAGGGCAGCTCGCGATAGACCGCCGTCATGCGCTCCGAGATCAGCTGCTCGGTCACGCCCTCGTCGGCGAGATGCGCCAGATGCGGCGGATCGTCGTCGGGCGCCGGCACGCCATAGGCGATCAGCCGCGCGCCGCATGCGGGGTGACGGCGGGTGGCGAACCGGGTGCGCTCGGCCGGCCGCCGCAGATCGACGATGGCGCTCATGCCCATCGCCCGGAAGGCTTCCAGATCGGCCTCTGTGGCATCGGCATAATGGGCCGAGCGGAACAGCAGGCCGCGCCGCACGCGGCCCTCGGGCGTCGCATAGCCGCCGAAGTCGCGGAAATTGTGGATGGCTTCGAAGGGGGATGTCATGGCCTGCGCTTATGACGCGGCTCGGTGACGGAATCGAGACTGGAAAGCCGCGCGCCGGATCGCCACATCGCCCACACAATCAAAACGGGGGGGAGTTCCCATGTCGTTCAGCATCTATGACGTCTCGGTGCCGGTTTTCACGGCCTCGCTGACGAGCCTTTCGAAGTTTCTCGCCAAGGGCGCGGCACATATCGAGGCCAAAGGCTTCGCGCCCGAGGGGTTCCTGCAGGCCCGTCTTGCGCCGGACATGCTTCCGCTGCCGCGCCAGATCCAGATGGCCTCGGACGGCGCCAAGGGCGCGGCGGCGCGCCTTGCGGGCGTCGAGATCCCGTCGATGGCCGACACCGAAACCACCTTCCCCGAGCTTCAGGCGCGCATCGAGAAGACCATCGCCTTTCTGAAAAGCCTCGATCGCGCCGCTTTCGAGGGCGCGGACGCCCGGGAGATCGTCATGAAGGTCGGCCCGCAGGAATGGAAGATGAGCGGCCAGCAGTTCCTCACCACCTTCGCGCTGCCGAACTTCTTTTTCCACGTCACCACCGCCTACGCGATCCTGCGCCACAACGGCGTGGAGATCGGCAAGCGCGACTTCCTGGGCGGCTGAGCCCGCCGCCTCAGGGCCCGTACTGACGCACCGCCTCCGTCACGCGGCGAAAGCGCGACGGACCGAAGCGGTCGGCTTCCGCGTCGGTCAGCATGAAGGCGTCCGGGCCGTCGAAGACGAGGGTCAGCTCCGTGCCGCGCTCGGCGCTCTGGGTCAGCGTCACGATCAGCGTCTTGTCGTCCTGGCGCTTGGCCGTCCATTCCCCGCGCAGGCCGCTGGTCGCATACATGTTGGCGGGCGGCACGCCGGAATAGGTCAGCAGCGTCAGGTCGTTGTTGCCGAAGGCCAGCGTGCGGAAAAGAAAGGAATGGCCAAGTCCCGTCGGCCAGAGCGGCTTTTCCTCCTGCCACACCCCGACGAGCTGAAGCTGTTCGGCGCTCAGCTGCTCGGGCATCGGAATGGCGTCGGCATGAGCGACGGGCGAAACGGCGAGAGCCGCGATGAAGGCGGCGGCGATGAGCGTGCGCATGGCGGTCCCCAGATGACGTAACCCAAGGCTCACCGCCAAACGCGGCGAAGGCAAGGCGTCACGAAGGCGCTGGGGTCGCAGGCGCGGCCGAGGGCCTGCGGTCGCCCTCGGTCATCAGCCGGGCGGCGCGGCCATAGGTCAGATACGACCACAGCCAGTCGAGCGACACCGACACGCGGTTCCTGAAATCGATCAGGAAGAAGATGTGGACAAGGCCCCAGAACCACCAGCCGAGCTGGCCCGAGAGCTTGATCCAGCCGAGATCGACGAGGCCGGCGCCGCGTCCGATGGTCGCCAGATTGCCCTGGTCGTTATAGGCGAAAGGCGGCGGCTCGGCCCGGCCCTTCAGCCGCGCAAGGAGGCGGCGCGCGACGTCCTTGCCCATCTGCTTGGCGGCCGGGGCGACGCCGGGCACCGGCTTGCCGGTCTTCGTCACCGCCGACGCGGTGTCGCCGATGACGAAAATGTCGGGCGAACCCGGCACGGAAAGATCCGCCGCCACCTGCACCCGGCCGGCCCTGTCGCGCGGCGTTTCGGGCCCCAGCCACACAGCGGCAGGCGAGGCCTGAACCCCGGCGGCCCAGAGAATGGTGCGGCAGGGGATCATCTCCTCGCCCAGCGTCACCCCATCGGCGGTGCAGGCCGTCACCGCCTTGCCCAGACGCACCTCGACGCCCAGACGCTCCAGCGCCGCGCGGCCCTTCTGCGACAACGCCTCCGGCATAGCGGCGAGCACGCGCGGGCCGGCCTCGATCAGCACAATGCGGGTTTTCATCGTGTCGATGTGGCGGAATTCGCGCGCCAGCGTGCGATGCGCCAGCTCGGCGATGGCGCCGGCCAGCTCCACGCCGGTCGGCCCGGCGCCGACGATGGCGAAGGTCAGCAACGCGTCGCGCACGGCGGCGTCCTTGGCGACCTCGGCCCGCTCGAAGGCATCCAGAATGCGGCGGCGGATGGCCGTCGCATCGTCCAGCGATTTGAGGCCCGGCGCGAACGCCGCCCAGTCGTCATGGCCGAAATAGGCGTGCGTCGCGCCGGTCGCGACGATCAGGCTGTCGAAGGGCAAGGGCGCGCCGTTCGCCAGCGTCAGCGTCTTCGCGGCGCGGTCGATGCCCGTCACCTCGTCGAGAATCACCGTCGCATTGCGCTGACGGCGCAGCACGGCGCGGATCGGCTGGGCGATCTGGGCCGGCGAGAGGGCCGCGGTCGCCACCTGGTAGAGCAGCGGCTGGAACAAATGGTGGTTTCGGCGATCGACCAGCGTGATGTCGGCCGGCGCGGTTTTCAGCGCCTTCGCCGCCGCCAGCCCGCCGAATCCGCCTCCGACGATGACGATTTTCGGTCTGGCGCCTGTGTCCGCTCCGGCCATGGCCAAGGGCTCCTCTTGCACCGCAGCATGTCGCGCCGCAGCCGGGTTGCCGCAAGCCCGACGCAGGGCGGCGTGACGCCGCAGGCTGGAATCCCCGCCTCCAAGGTTGACTTCGCGGGGCCGTTCCCGTATCGACACGCCTCTTTTGCAGGGACGGCCTTCGTCTGGCGCGGAAATCCGCGACTTTTGAGGCGTCAGGAGTTGAGATTATGAAGCGCACCTACCAGCCCTCCAAGATCGTGCGTAAGCGCCGTCATGGTTTCCGCGCCCGTTCCGCTTCGGTCGGCGGTCGCAAGGTTCTCGCCAAGCGCCGCGCCCACGGCCGCAAGCGCCTGTCGGCCTGATCTGGCCCCGGGTCCGGGCGGCGCGAAGCCGTCCGACGCCATGAGCGAGACCGAGAACCTCCCGAAAACCGGCCGAAAGGCCGGTTTTGCTTTGCTGCGCGGCCTGAAAAAGCGGGCCGAGTTCCTGGCCGCCGCCAAGGGCGTGCGCGCCCACCGCCCCACGCTCAGCCTGCAGCGCCGTGACCGGCGCGACGGCGAAGCCGTCATCGGCATCGGCTTCACGGTCACCAAAAAGGAAGGCAATTCGGTCGAGCGCAACCGCATCCGCCGCCGGTTCCGGGCCGCCGTGCGCGAGGTCATGGCGGGCTTGGGCGCGCCGGGGGCCGACTATGTGGTCATCGGCCGTCGCGCCGCGCTGGACAGCCCCTTTCCTTCGCTGGTGCGGGACCTTAAAGAAGCCCTCGCCGAGGCCGACAAGCGCGCGGCCAAGGGGGCGAAACCTGCCCCGCCCATTCTGCCGACCACGGATTCGACGACAGGCGATGCCTGAGAGGGCGATCATCACCGGATGGAAACGCTGGACGCGCGCCGCCGCGGCCGCGCCGATCCGCGCCTATAAATATCTCATCTCGCCGATGCTGCCCAACGCATGCCGCTTCGAGCCGACCTGCTCGCGCTATGCGATCGAAGCCATTGAAACCCATGGCGCGCTCAAGGGCATGTGGCTGGGTTTCCGCCGCATCCTCAAATGCCACCCCATCACCTGGCTGGGCGGCGGATCGGGCTATGACCCGGTCCCGCCCGGATCGCCCAGCCACCGTCACGACACGTCGGCGCAGTCCTGCGCCCATCATCACCGAACGGCCCCGACCCCATGAACCAGCAGCCCCAAGGCGGCGAGACCCGCAACCTGATCGTCGCCGTCGTCCTGTCGATGGCGGTCTTCGTCGTCTGGTTCCTGCTGTTCCCGACGCCGGACAAGGCCAAGCAGGAGGCCCAGCAGCAGGCCCAGGCCACCGCCACCGTGCCCGGCACGACGCAGAACGGCGCACCCTACGAGCACAAGGACCGCACGGCGGCCCTCGCCGCCGACGGCGCGCGCGTCGCCATCGACACCGCGGCGGTTGACGGCTCGATCCGCCTGACCGGGGCGCGCTTCGACGATCTCAACCTGCGCCGCTACCGCACCGAGCTGGCGGCCACCTCGCCCGAGATCAACCTGCTGCAGCCGGTCGGCGTGACCAATCCGTATTACGCCGAATTCGGCTGGACGCCCGATCCCGGCGTGCCCGCGAAAGTGCCGGGCAAGGACACGCCCTGGACGCTCGCCTCGGGCGATACGCTCAGCCCCGGCAAGCCGGTGGTCCTCACCTGGGACAATGGCGAAGGCCTCGTCTTCACCCGCACCGTCGAGGTGGACGAGAACTACATGTTCACGGTGAAGGACGCGGTTGAGAACAAGGGAACAACACCAGCGAAACTCCTGCCCTACGGCATGATCGTTCGCGGCGGCGTTCCGTTCTTCCACAAGATCTGGGTCGTGCACCAAGGCATGATTGGCGTGATGAACGGCACGCTGACTGAACATGATTACGACGAGCTGGCGGACATCGAAGGCAATACTGCGTGGCAAGAAACGACCGGCGGCTGGCTAGGCTTCACTGACCACTATTGGATGGCAGCCCTCGTTCCTGACCAAGCAGAACAGGTGACCGCCAGCTTCCGGGCCCCTCCACAAGACGGCGGTCGGTGGACGAAGTATCAAGCCGACTTCCTCTACAAGACCGCGCGCGACATCGCGCCGGGCGGCAAGGCCGAGGTCACGCATCGCCTCTTCGCCGGCGCCAAGGTGGTGTCGCTGCTCGGCGACTATCAGGAAAAGCTCGGCATCGAGCGCTTCGACATGGCGGTCGACTGGGGCTGGTTCTTCTTCCTGACCAAGCCGATCTTCCTGCTGCTCGACTGGCTCTACGGCATCGTCGGCAATTTCGGCGTCGCCATCCTGCTGCTCACCGTCATCCTCAAGGCGGTCTTCTTCCCGCTCGCCAACAAGTCGTACGAGTCGATGGCGAAGATGAAGAAGATCCAGCCCGAGATGCTGGCCCTGCGCGAGCGCTGGAAGGACGAACCGGCCAAGCAGCAGCAGGAGATGCTGGCGCTCTATCGCCGCGAAAAGGTGAACCCGGTTTCGGGCTGCCTGCCGCTGCTGCTGCAGATTCCGGTCTTCTTCTCGCTCTACAAGGTGCTCTACGTCACCATCGAGATGCGGCACGCGCCGTTCTTCGGCTGGGTTCAGGACCTTTCGGCGCACGACCCGACCTCGATCTTCAACCTGTTCGGCCTGCTGCCCTATGCCGTGCCGGCGGCGCTGGTCATCGGCGCCTGGCCGATCATCAACGGCATTGTGATGTGGGTTCAGATGAAGATGAACCCGCCCGCGCCCGACCCGACCCAGCAGCGCATCTTCGGCTTCATGCCGTGGGTCTTCATGTTCATGCTGGCCTCGTTCCCGGCGGGTCTCGTCATCTACTGGGCGTGGAACGGCCTGCTCTCGATCACCCAGCAATACGTCATCATGCGCCGGATGAAGGCGGAGATTCATCTCTTCGACAATCTGCGCGCGAGCTGGCCGTTCAAGCTGTTCCTGAAGCCGGCGGAAAAGAAAGCCTGACGCGGTGGCTCCCGGCGGCGGATACGAACAGTTCCTGCCCGAGATCGGGGCCGAGCGGCTGGCGTTCGGGCGCTGGCTGTTCGCGCAGGAGTGCACGTTCCTGCGCGGCGTGGTGAAGATGGACGGCCTGCCGGCGGCCGACAAACCCGAGATCGCCTTCGCCGGGCGCTCCAATGTCGGCAAGTCCAGCCTCGTCAACGCGCTGACCGGCCGCCGCACGCTCGCCCGCGTCTCCAACACGCCGGGCCGCACCCGCGAGCTCAATTTCTTCGAGCTGGCGGGCCTCGCCAATCTTGCCGATCTGCCGGGCTATGGCTATGCCCGCACCGAGCGCAAGCTGGTCGACCAGTGGACCAAGGTCATTTTCCAGTATCTGCGCGGGCGCGCGACGCTGAAGCGCGTGATGCTTCTGGTCGACGCCCGGCACGGGCTCAAGCCGTTCGACACGCAGGCGATGGAAGCGCTCGACGAGGCCGCCGTCAGCTACCAGATCGTGCTCACCAAGGTCGACAAGCTGAAAACCGCCGAACTCGCGGCGGTGATGGCGAAGACGGCCGAAAAGGCCGCCAAGCACCCCGCCGCCCATCCGGTGATCTGCCCCACCTCGTCGGAAACCGGGCTCGGCATCGATCATCTGCGCGCCTTGGCCGCAGAGGCCGCCGGGTTGGAGCCCGGCGCGGTCGCGGGCTATAAGCCCGCAAATTCCTGAAAGGGCCCTCATGTCCCATGACGACCTGACGCGCGACGACCTGCCGTTCGAACGGCGCCAGCTCGCCAACTGGCGGCGCACCGCGCGCACCCTGGTCGAGGCGCTGCCCTATATCCTGCGCTATGACGGCAAGACGATCGTCGTGAAATACGGCGGCAACGCCATGGGCGAGGAAGGCGTTTCGGAACACTTCGCGCAGAGCGTCGTGCTGATGAAGCAGACCGGCATCGATCCCGTCATCGTGCATGGCGGCGGGCCGCAGATCGGCGCGATGCTGGAGCGGCTGCATGTGAAGTCCGAGTTCATCGACGGGCTGCGCGTCACCGACCGCAACGCCATCGACGTGGTCGAGATGGTCCTGTCGGGCTCGATCAACAAGCAGCTCGTGTCGGCGATCAACTCGGCCGGCGGCCGGGCGGTGGGCCTCTCCGGCAAGGACGGCAACCTGATCGTCGCCAAGAAGCTGCAGCGCACCAAGCGCGACAGCTCGGGCAATGTCGAGCGCATAGTGGATCTGGGTTTCGTGGGCGAGCCCGACGAGATCAATCCCGAAGTTCTCGAGACGATCATGAATTCCGATCTCATCCCCGTGGTCGCGCCGATCGGCGTCGGCAAGGGGGGCGAGACCTACAATATCAACGCCGACACGGTGGCCGGCGCCATCGCCGGCGCGCTCAATGCCGACCGCCTGCTCTTCCTCACCGATGTGCCCGGCGTGATGGACAAGGACGGCGTCATCATCCCCTCGCTGACCATCAGCCAGGCGCAGGCGCTGATCCGCGACGGCACCATCTCGGGCGGCATGATCCCCAAGGTGCAGACCTGCATCGACGCCCTGAAATCGGGCGTGGAGGCCGTCGTCATCCTCGACGGGCGCATCCCCCACGTGCTGCTGGTCGAGCTCTTCACCGAGCACGGCGCCGGCACGCTCTTCCGGCACGACTGAGATGACGTCGCGCCCGCCCCTTCCGGCGCCGCCCTATCGGGGCGGCTGCCTGTGCGGGGCGGTGCGCTTTTCGCTCGGCACACGGCCCAAAGCGATCAATGCCTGCCACTGCACCGACTGCCGCAAGGCCACCGGCGCCGGCGCCGCCATGTTCCTGCACATGCCGACCGAGGCGATCGCCGTCACGGGCGAGATGGCGTCATTCCGCAAGACCGCCGACAGCGGGCGCGAAATCGACATTTTCCGCTGCACGGCCTGCGGCGCACGCCTCTGGCACAGGCCGGTTTCCTATCCCCAGCTCAGCTTCGTGTGCACCGGCACGCTCGACGACGTGAGCTGGGTCGTGCCCACTTCCCATATCTGGGTCGCCAGCGGCACACCCACCGACACCGTCACACCGGATGCGATCCACTTTGACGGCCCGGCGCCTGACCGCCAGTTGCTCTGGGACCACTTCGCGAAGCTGTATCCGGCCTAGGCCCTCAGGCCCGCCACGATGATGTCGGCGACCCGCTCGGCGCTTTCGCGCCAGCCCGGCGCGCCGGTATTATAGGCGAGAGCCGCGAGCGCCTGCATCAGATCGTTGGGCTCGACACCGGTGCGCAGAACGCCGGCCTGGCGCGCCGCGTTCACCATTTCGTTCACGGCCCCGATGAGGCGCGAGCCGGAATGGGCCACCAGCGCCGCGCTGCCGCCCGTCATCGTGCCGAGCGCGGGCACGATCAGCTTCTTGGTCGCCAGATAATCGATGGCGAGTTTCAGCCAGGCGCCAAGCGCCTCCAGCGGCGGATTTTCGGCAAGCAGGGCGGTGGCGGCGTCGCCGAGTTGATCGACCTCGCGGCGATAAACAGCGGCGATGATGTCGTCGCGCGCCGGAAAATGACGATAGAGCGTGCCGATGCCGACCCCGGCGCGGCGCGCGATCTCCTCCAGGCTGACCTCCGGCCCGATCTCGGCGAAGGCGGCTTTCGCAGCGTCGATCAGCCCTTCGCGGTTGCGCAGGGCGTCGGCGCGCGGACGGCGCCCACTGGCTTTGCCGCTCATCTCATCCGGGCCTTGAAAAACGGAGGTGCCCTCCGTATATAAACGGAACCATCCTCCGCTTATAGCGGCCGGATGCTCAGTGACAAGGGGCAGGGACCTGACATGACCAAGACATTCGGCGCTAAGACGACCACAGACGAGGTGCTGGTGGGCATCGATCTCACGGGCAAACGCATCCTGATCACGGGTGTTTCGGCCGGTCTGGGCGTGGAAACGGCCCGGTCGCTGACGACGCGCGGCGCAAAGGTGGTGGGCCTCGCCCGCGATCTCGCCAAAGCGCGCACGGCGACGACTGATATTCCCGGCATCGAGCTGGTGGAGATGGATCTCGCCTCGCTCGCCAGCATTCGCAAGGCGACCGACGCGTTCAACGCCAAGGGCGACAAAATCGACGTCGTCATCAACAATGCCGGCGTGATGGCTTGCCCCAAGGGCACGACGGCCGATGGCTTCGAAACCCAGTTCGGCACCAATCATCTCGGCCATTTCCTCTTCGCCAACCGGATCGCCGGGCTGATCAAGGATGGCGGACGTCTGGTCAGTCTCTCCTCGGCCGGCCATCGCTTCGCCGATGTCGATCTCGACGACCCGAATTTCGAGACGACGCCCTATGTCGAATTCGTCGCCTATGGTCGCTCGAAGACTGCGAACGCGCTGTTCGCCGTGGAGTTCGACCGCCGGCACAAGGCGCGCGGCGTGCGCGCCGCCGCCGTGCATCCCGGCGGCATCCAGACCGAACTCGGCCGCCATATGACGCCCGAGATGATGCAAGGCATGCTGGACTCGATCGCCAAGTCGACGCCGGCAGGCGCGCCGCCGTTCGAGCTGAAGACCATTCCGCAAGGCGCGGCGACCAGCGTGTGGGCGGGCGTCGTCGCCTCGGGCGATGAGGTCGGCGGCAAATATTGCGAGGACTGCCATGTCGCCGGAATTGTCGAGGGCGGCCCGGATGCGCTGACCCGCGGCGGCGTGCGCGCCTACGCGATCGATCCCGAACGCGCCAAAGCCCTATGGGCCAAGAGCGAAGAGATGGTCGGCGAAAGTTTCTGATCAGTATCCCCGCCTGAGGTCGACCTCGTAGAGAGGCCGGCCGCCGGCGCGGATGCGCGCCATGCTCTCGACCATGGTGATCGCGGTGGAGCGCGGATCGGTGAGCGCCGCCATGTGCGGCGTCACCATGATCTTCGGGTGCGGCCAGATCGGGCTGTCCCCGGGCAGCGGCTCGATCTGGAAGACATCCAGCGTCGCACCCGCCATGTGCCCCTCGTCCAGCGCCGCGATGAGATCGCTTTCGATCAGATGCCCGCCCCGCGCCGCGTTGATCACCGCCGCGCCCTCCGGCAGCAGCGCGAAGGTGGCGCTGTTGAGGATGCCGCGCGTCGCGGGCGTCAGCGGCAGCAGACAGACCAGAATGTCGGTGCGGGCGAGGAAGGCGGCGAGTTCATCCGTTCCTGCAAAGCTCTCCACGCCCGGCTCGTCCTTGCGCGTCTGGCTCCACCCCGCAAGCCGGTAGCCGAAAGGCTTGAGCTTGCGCGCCGCATCGAGACCCAGCTCGCCAAGGCCGAGGATGCCCACGCGCGTCTCATCCGCCCGCTTCGCCGCGAACGGCGCCCAGCGTCCCGCCGCCTGATCGGCCAGGTTCCGCATCAGGCCGCGGTGATGGGCCAGCACGTGCAGCACGACATATTCGCTCATCCCCGCCGTCAGATACGGATCGACCACGCGGGCGAGCGGGATGCCGGTTGGAAAATCGGGATCGACGAGGACGTGGTCCACCCCCGCGCCCAGCGAAAAGATGCATTTGAGGCCCGCCAGCCGGGCAAGCGCGCCGGCCGGAGGCTTCCACACCACCGCCCAGTCGGCGCGGGTTCCGGGCGTGACGTCGCCGCGCGACACGGTAAATCCGATGTCCGGCGCGAGGCTGCGAAAGGCGGATTCCCAGGCCTTTGGCGGGTCGGACGGCGAAATGAAAACCAGTGTTTCGCCGCTCATCGTGTCCTCGCGGGCGCTTGACGCGACCCGGCCCCTTACTTACCTGAGGCCCATCATGGCCATCCGCCCCATCCTGACCGCGCCCGATCCGCGCCTCAAGACGATCTCGAAGCCCGTCGAGACCGTGGACGACGAGCTGCGCGCCCTCATGGATGACATGCTGGAGACCATGTACGACGCCCCCGGCATCGGCCTCGCGGCCATCCAGATCGGGGTGCCCAAGCGCGTCATCGTGATGGACCTCGCCGGCAAGGACGAGGAGCCCCAGCCCCGCTATTTCGTGAATCCCGAGATCACCTGGACCTCCGACGAAATGTCGTCCTACGAGGAAGGCTGCCTCTCGGTCCCCGAGATGTACGAGGACGTCCAGCGCCCGGCCCGCATCAAGGCGCGCTGGCTCGACTATCACGGCAATCCCGTCGAGGTCGAAGCCGACGGCATGCTCGCCACCTGCCTCCAGCACGAGATGGATCACCTGGAGGGCGTGCTCTTCATCGACCACCTGTCGAAGCTGAAGCGCGACATCATCCTGCGCAAAATGACCAAGGCGAAGAAGCGCTACGGCTGAGGCCTTCCTTCTTGGCCGCCGATAGGCCATGCCATCGCCATGACGCTCCGTCTCGCCTTCATGGGCACGCCCCCCTTTTCCGTCGCCCCGCTCGCCGCGCTGATTTCGGCCGGGCATGAGATCGCCGCCGTCTATTCCCAGCCGCCGCGCCCCACGGGCCGCGGGCACGCCGAACAGAAGGGCGCGGTGCATGCCTTCGCCGAGGCGAACGGCATCGAGGTCCGCACCCCGAAATCGCTGAAAAGCGCCGAGGCGCAGGAAGCGTTCGCGGCGCTGGAGCTCGATGCGGCGGTGGTGGTCGCCTATGGCCTCATCCTGCCCAAACCCATTCTGGATGCGCCGAGGCTCGGCTGCGTGAACATCCACGCCTCGCTGCTGCCGCGCTGGCGCGGGGCCGCGCCGATCCAGCGCGCCATCATGGCGGGCGACACGGAAACCGGCGTGATGACCATGCTGATGGATGAGGGCCTGGATACCGGGCCGGTGCTGATGGCCGAGCGGCTGGCGATCACGCCGGATATGACCGGCGGCCAGCTGCACGATGCGCTGTCGCCGCTGGGCGCCGATCTGATCGTGCGCACCATGGCGGCGCTGGGACGCGGCGGCATCACGCCCCAACCGCAAAGCGCCGACGGCATGACCTATGCCGCCAAGATCTCGAAGGATGAATGCCGCATCGACTGGGCGGAAGATTCGGAAGCGATCCGAAACCGCATTCGCGGGCTTGCGCCCGCGCCCGGCGCGTGGACCACGATCCATGGCGAGCGGGTGAAGGTGCTGAAGGCATCGCGCGCCGAAGGCAGCGGCGCGCCCGGCACCGCGCTCGACGAGGCGCTGACCATCGCCTGCGGCAACGGCGCGCTGAAGCTGGAGACGCTGCAACGTCCGGGGCGCGGCCCGATGGCGGCGGGCGACATGCTGCGCGGCTTCGCCGTGGCGAAGGGCAGCGTGCTGACATGACATTGGATGTCATGCCCGCGCAGGCGGGCATCCACCAGCCGCTCACGGTCGTGGATGCCCGCCTGCGCGGGCATGACAGGGTGGGCCGATGACCCGCTGGAAGCTGACCATCGAATATGACGGCCGCGCCTTCGCGGGGTGGCAACGCCAGGCCGAAGCGCCCTCGGTGCAGCAGGCGCTGGAAGAGGCGATCTTCGGCTTTTCCGGCGAGCGCGTCACCGTGAACGGCGCTGGCCGCACGGATGCCGGCGTGCACGCGCGCGGGCAGGTGGCGCATATCGATCTGGCGAAGGAGACGAATGCGCGCACGGTCTGCGATGCCGTCAACGCGCATCTGCGGCTCGGCGGGCACGGCGTCGCGGTGCTGAGGGCCGAGGCTGTCGCCGCCGATTTCGAGGCGCGGTTCGGGGCGATCCGCCGCGCCTATCGCTATGAGATCGTCAACCGTCGCGCCCCGCTGACGGTGGATGCGGGGCTTGCCTGGCATGTCCATGTGCCGCTGGACGCCGCAGCCATGCAGGCCGGCGCACAGCACCTGATCGGAAAGCACGACTTCACCACCTTCCGCGCCGCGCAGTGCCAGGCGAAATCGCCGGTCAGGACGATGGACGCCATCACCGTGACGCGCGCAGGCGAGCGCATCGCCATCGACGTCGTGGCGCGCTCGTTCCTGCACAGCCAGGTGCGCGCCTTCGCCGGCTCGCTGAAGCTGGTGGGCGAAGGCCGCTGGCCGCCGGAGGAAATCGCCGCCGCCCTCGCCGCGCACGACCGCGCCCGCTGCGGCCCCACCGCGCCGCCGGATGGACTCTATCTGATGCAGGTGGATTACTGAGCGTCTTCCGCGTCTGTCCAATCTGCGGTTCAGCCGTGTTTCCTGCCGACACGAACAGCAACGAAGCCTGTTGATCCCTGGAGGATATGCGTTTATATTCCTATCTGGTCCATGACGGGCGGGAGGGATGGGCGTTTGGGTTTGGGGCTGTTGCATCGCGTTTCGGGATTTCGCCGCCGCCTCCTGACGGGGAGGAGGAGGGGGGAGGGGGGGCGAAAAACTCTGAAACAACCCCTCCCCGCTTACGCCGCCTCGAAGCTGAGCGGGGCGCCCCAGAAGGCTTCGACCAGCGGGCTTTGCTTGCCCGGCGTGCCGGTGGTCAGGAAGCGGCGCGTGCCGTCCGTGCCGGCGGGGTATTCAGGATGCCGTTCGAGATAGACGCAAATCGCATCCGCCGTCGCACCGGGCTGGTGGATCAGCGGCGTGCCGGGGGGCAGCGCCGCGCGGAACATGTCGGCGACGATCTCGTAATGGGTGCAGCCGAGGATCGCCCGGTCGGGCGCGCGGCCGATGCGGGTGCGCAGCGCCATGACGTGGTTCTCCACCACCGTCGCCAGCTCCACCGCGCCCGCGCCGTTCTCGATCAGGCGCGCCAGGCTGGGGCACGGCTCGCTGGTGACGCCGAGATCGGGGCGGCGCTTGCCCATCTCGATCTCATACACCTCAGACGCCGTGGTGGCGGGCGTCGAGAAGATGCCGACCGTTTCCCGCCGCGCGGCGGGCGGCACGGCGGCGGCGTGCTGCTGCGACCAGGGCACGCCGGTCGCCGCCTCGATGGTCGGCACGATGATGCCGAGAATGTTCACCGGGCGGCCCAGCGTCTTGCGCAGATCGGGCAGCCAGGTCTGCTGCAGCGTGCGCAGCGCGATGGCCGAGGCGGTGTTGCAGGCCAGAACGATGAGGTTCGCGCCCGCCGCAAACAGCGTCTCACAGCCCGATCTGGTGAGCGCCACGATCTCCTCGCCCGGCCGACCGCCATAGGGCGCATTGGCCTGATCGGCGAGATAGACGAAATCGGCCGCCGGCATCCGCTCCACCAGCATGCGATGCACGGTGAGGCCGCCGACGCCGGAATCGAACACGCCGATCGACATGAACCCTCAGGCCGGAACGGCGTCGAAATAGCGTTCGAGCAGGCGCAGATAGATGCGCGTCAGCATCGCGATGTCGGCGACCGGCACCTGTTCGTCCACCTTGTGCATGCTCTCGCCCACCAGCCCCAGTTCGGCGACCGGGCAGTAATTCTTGATGAAGCGGGCGTCGGATGTGCCGCCGCCGGTGGAGAACGCGGGCTGCGCGCCCGTCACGTCGGCGACCGCGTCGCCCAGCAGCGTCGTGAACGGCCCCGGCTGGGTGATGAAGCAGTCGCCGCCGGTGGTCCATTCCAGCTCATACGCGCCGCCCCGAGCCGCGATCACGGCGTCGCAGACGCTGCGCACCCAGCGCTCGAGATCGGGCGAGCTCTGGAGGTCGTTGTGGCGGATGTTGAACACCGCGCGCGCCTCGGCCGGGATCACGTTGGTGGCGGGGTTGCCGACATCGACCGTGGTCACTTCCAGATTCGAGGGCTCGAAATGCGGCGTACCCTCATCCAGCCGGCGGGTGGTCAGCGCGGCGAGGATGGCGACCAGTTTGGGAATCGGATTATCGGCCTTGTGCGGATAGGCGACGTGGCCCTGCGCGCCCAATACGCGCAGGCGCCCTGTGCAGCTGCCCCGGCGGCCGATCTTCAGCGTGTCGCCGGTGCGGCGCTGGCTGGTCGGCTCGCCCACCACGCAATGCGTCACATGCTCGCCGCGCGCGGCCAGCGCCTGCATCATCTTGACGGTGCCGTTGATCGAGACGCCTTCCTCGTCGCCTGTGATGATGAGGCCGATCGAGCCGCGTCCGTTCAGGCGGGGGGCGAAGGCGGCGGCGGCCGCCGCGAAGGCCGCGATCGCGCTTTTCATGTCGGCGGCGCCGCGCCCGATCAGGACGCCGTCCTGAACGGTTGCGCCGAACGGATCGGCGCTCCAGGCCTTCTCATCGCCCACCGGCACCACGTCGGTGTGCCCGGCGAAGCAGAGCAGCGGGGCGGCCGTGCCGAGGCGGGCGTAGAGATTGTCGATGTCGGGCGTGCCGGGCGCGCTGAAGGGCATGCGCTCGCAGGCGAAGCCGTGCGGGGCCAGCGCCGCCTCCAGCACGCCGAGCGCACCGGCGTCGGCCGGCGTGACGCTGGGCCGCCGGATCAGATCCTGCGCGAGGGTGAGGGCGTCGATCGGTTGGGCCATCGCCTCCGTCTGTTAGAGAGGCCCGGACGGAGGGTCAATGCTTGCGCCGGGGCCGCCGGAGTGATGAGGATCGCCCCGCACAATAACGGAGGAAACGGGCATGAGCGGGCGTCTTGAGGGCAAGGTTGCGGTGGTGACCGGGGCGGCGTCGGGAATCGGACGCGGCACGGTGGAGCTGTTCGTGCGCGAAGGCGCGAAAGTCGTCGGCGCCGACCTGCAGGACGACAAGGGCGCGCGCATGGCCGAAGAACTGGGCGATGCCTTCCGCTATATCCGCTGCGACGTGACCGACGAGGCCCAGGTGAAGGCCGCGATCGATCTGGCGGTTTCGGAATTCGGCAAGCTCGATATCCTCTTCAACAATGCCGGCACCGGCGGGGCGCTGGAGAATATCGAAAACGTGACGGGCGAGAGCTTCGACAGCGTGATGCATCTGCACGTGCTGGCGGCGCTCTATGGCATCAAGCATGCGCTGCCGCACATGAAGGCGAACGGCGGGTCGATCATCTCCACCGCGTCGATCGCGGGCATGCAGAACGGGTTCGGACCGATCCTCTACTCCGTCGCCAAGGCGGGGATCATCCACATGACCAAGCTGGCGGCGGTGCAGGCCGCGCCGTTCCGCGTGCGGGTGAACTGCATCTGCCCCGGCCTCATCGCGACGCCGATCTTCGGCACCTCGATGGGCATGGCGCGGCAGGTGGCGGATACGACGGTGAAGGCCATCGCCGAGGCCTCGGGCAGCTCGCAGCCCATTCCGCGCGGCGGGTTGCCGTCGGATATTGCGGAGGCTGCGCTTTATCTCGGCAGCGACGGATCGTCGTTCGTGACGGGTCAGGCGCTGGCGGTCGAAGGCGGCATCACGCTGGGGCCGAGCGGCACGGCGGCCGCCTCGGCCTTTGCGCCCATCGCGGTCGCCATGGGGATCGACCTTGAAGCCATCGCCGCCATGACGCCGGAGACGAATTGATGCTGATGCTAGCAGGCACATTCCGCGTGCCGCCCGAGAAACTGGGCGAGGCGGAGCCGCATATGGCCGCCGTGATCGAGGCCTCAGGCCGCGAGGAAGGCTGTCTTTATTTCGCGTTCGGCTATGACGTGCTTGAGCCGGGGCTCGTCAACGTGATGGAGCTGTGGCGCGATCAGGCGGCGCTGGACGCGCACCGCGAGACGGCGCATTTCCTCGCGTGGAAAAGCGTGCGCGAGGCCATCGGCATGCACGACCGCCGTCTCAGCCTCTACGAAATCGCGAGCGCGACGCCGCAGGCCTAGTCGCGCAGCAGCTCGTTGATCGAGGTTTTCGAGCGGGTCTTTTCGTCCACCGTCTTCACGATGACCGCGCAGGCGAGCGAGGGCGCGCCGTTGCCGCCGCCGAGCGTGCCGGGCACCACCACCGAATAGGGCGGCACGCGGCCGTAGAAGATCTCGCCCGTGGCGCGGTCGACGATCTTGGTCGACTGGCCCAGGAACACGCCCATCGAGAGCACGCTGCCCTGCCCGACGATGACGCCTTCGGCGACTTCGGAGCGCGCGCCGATGAAGCAGTCGTCCTCGATCACCACCGGCCCGGCCTGCAACGGCTCCAGCACGCCGCCGATGCCGGCGCCGCCCGAGATATGGACGCGCGCGCCGATCTGCGCGCACGAGCCGACCGTCGCCCAGGTGTCGACCATGGTGTTCTCGCCGACATGCGCGCCGACATTGACGAAGCTGGGCATCAGCACCGCGCCCCTGGCGATGAAAGCGGAACGACGCACGACGCAGCCCGGCACGGCGCGGAAGCCGGCGGCGCGGAAATCGCCCTCCTGCCAGCCTTCGAACTTGGAGGGCACCTTGTCCCACCAGTTGGCATTGAGGCCCGGCGCGCCGGCGATCAATTCCATGTCGTTGAGGCGGAACGACAGTAGCACCGCCTTCTTCAGCCACTGATGCACGAGCCACTCGCCGTTCAGCTTTTCCGCAACCCGGAAGGCGCCGCTGTCGAGGCCGGCGAGCGCCGCCTCGACGGCCTCGCGAACCGGCCCCGTGGTTTTGGCCGACAGGGCGTCGCGATCGTCCCATGCCGCATCGATCTGTTGCGCAAGGCTGGCGGCGGTCATGGCTCGGCTCCGATGTCGATGGAATGGAGGAAATGCGAAAGGGCGGCAGCCGTGTGATGGACGTGATCGTCGATGTCGTCGGGCACGCCGGCGTTGGCGTGGCTCCAGGCCGCGTCGTTGGCGATCCACACGGTCGTCATGCCGAGCGCTGCGGCCGGCACGAGATTGCGCTTGAGGTCTTCGAACATCGCGGCGCGGCGGCCTTCGACGCCGTAATGGCGCAGCGTCTTTTCATAGGCCGAGATGTGCGGCTTGGGCTGATAGTCGACCGAGACGATGTCGAAGATGGCGTCGAACTGGTCGAGAATGCCGAGCTTGGCTGCGACATTCTCGGCATGGCGGGCGCTGGCGTTGGTGAAGATCGCCTTGCGGCCCGGCAGGCGCTTCAGAGCCGCGATCAGATATTCGTCCGGCCCCAGTTCGGCGAGGTCGATGTCGTGAACATGATGGAGATAGCGGGCCGGATCGAGATTATGCCGCGTCATCAGGCCCGACAGGGTCGTGCCGTAGTCGCGGTAGAGCTCCTTCTGGTAGGCGTGGGCCGCCTCTTCGGGGAGACCGAACTCGGCCATCAGGAAGCGCTTCATGTTCCGGTCAATCTGGGGAAAAACCCCGGAATTGGCGTCGTAAAGCGTGTTGTCGAGGTCGAACAGCCACGTATCGATGTGTCGGAAGTCCGGCATGGCGGCGCGGATACCAGACTTAAACCGGCTTTAACAGCGTCGCGGCTAGGCTCGCGCCATGTTCAAAGCGCTGATCAACCGCCTTCGCGGGCGGCCGTCGCTGCCCGCGAAACTGACCTATGAAGCGGCCCGCGAAGCGCTGGAGGCCCGATCGGCCGATTTGCGGCTTGAACTGGCCGGGCGGAAGGGCGTGGAGCCGGAAATCCTTTACTTTCTGGCCGAGGACAAGGACGCAACAATCCGCCGCCGGGTGGCCGCGAACACCTCGACCCCGGCCAAGGCCAATCGGCTGCTCGCCGACGACACCGACGAGGAGGTCCGGGCGGCGCTGGCCCGCAAGATCGCCCGTCTGGTGCCACATCTGAAAAATGAAGAAAGCGACCGGGTCCGCGATCTGACGCTGGAAACCCTTCAGCGCCTGGCGCAGGACCAGCTGCCGCGCGTGCGCGCGATCGTTGCGACCGAAATCAAGGCCTGCAAGGCGGCCCCGGCGGACCTGGTGCGCCGTCTGGCGCGCGACCCCGAGCTGAGCGTCGCCGGGCCGGTGCTTGAGTATTCGCCCCTGCTGTCGGACGCCGACCTGCTGGAGATCGTGAATCTGGTCCGGGTGTCGGACCGGATCGCGGCGATCGCCCGCCGGCGCAATCTGAGCGTGGCGGTCTGCGATGCGGTGATCGCCTCCATGGACATTCCCGCCACCGCGGCCCTGCTGGACAATCAGGCCGCCAATATATCCCGGACGTCGCTGGAGGCGCTGGTCGACCGGGCGGCGGGGATCGAGGCCTGGCATGCGCCGCTGGTCCGTCGGCCGAACCTCTCGGCGCGGGTCGTCCGCCGGATCGCCGGCTTCGTTTCGTCCGCCCTGATCGAGAAGCTGGCCGAGCGGCCCGGCCTCGACAGCGAGACCGCCGCAAGCCTGAAGCAGAAGACGCGCCGTGCAATCAACGAGGGGGCGCTGGAGGAAGGCGACACCAGCGCGGTTCGGCTGGTCCGCGAAGCGGTGGCGGGCGGGACGCTGGACGATCACTTCGTCACGGCGGCGGCCGATCTGGGCCAGCGCGACGTGGTGCTTCATGCGCTCAGCCACCTCGCCCAGGCCGACCAGGCCGCGGTTCAGAGGGTGCTGGAGTCGCGCAACGCCCGCGCCGTGACGGCCCTGGCGTGGCGTGCCGGTCTGCAGATGCGCACCGCCGTCGCGATCCAGTCATTGCTGAAGCTGCCCGACATTCTGCCGGCCCGGGGCGGAACGGAATTCCCTCTCGCGCCCGCAGATATGGAACTCAATCTGAGCCTGTTCGGCCTGGCTGCGAAAGCCTCCTGATCGAAGTGATCTCGCTGCCGGCTGCGGAAATGCGGGCGACCGCCCGTGAGATCGGCTCGCTCGCCACCGTCATGTGGTGGGCGTTCGCGTGCAGCAGCCGCACGGCATCGCGCATGATGCCGACATGGCCTTTCCAGAACACCAGATCGCCGCGCCGCAGCCCCTGAAGCCCCGGCCCGGCCACGATGGAGGCGCCGAGGGCGCGCTCCTGCATATCCGTGTCGCGGGGCGCGACGACGCCCGCAAGCAGAAGCGCCGACTGCACAAGTCCGGAACAGTCGAAACCAAGCGGCGTGCGGCCGCCCCACAGATAGGGGACGCCGACGAAGCGTTCGGCGACCTCGACGAAATCGTCGGCCGTCGCCGCGAGCGGCGCGAGATGGCGGGCATAGACGAAGCCGCCGCCTGCGAGTTGGGCGTAAGCACCCTGTCCGGCGGCGACCCGGGCGTTCATCGGCAAGGTGGTCTGTATCGGCGACTTCAGGTCGGGGCGCGCATAGACGAAGGTGGACGAAGCCGTGACGCGCCAGCGCGGCGCGGCGCCCGCTGCGGAGAGATCGCCTTCCGCGACATAGCCGACATAGCCGTCCAACGCCGCCTGCCCCCAGGCGAAACCATCCCGCACGTCATAGACGTGGAAGGCTTCTCCGAAGAGCAGCTCGGTCTCCACGGGCGCATCGTGCGCGGGACGGCGTCGAATCCAGGTTTTGCCGGCGTTACCCGCCATGGCGCGACCTTCGGCATAGGCCGGCGCATCGACGAGGCCCTTGAGATGAGCCGCCGCGAGGTCGGCGCGAGCCGGCGTCAGCCGGGGATCATGGGCTGTCACGCCGGCTCCAGAGCCGACGCCGCGTCGGCGACACGGTCGCCGAAGTCACTGAGAAACACCGAGCCCTTGACGGTGCGCTGAACCAGCACGTTGCGGCGGTCTTCCTCGTCACGGCGGCGTTTGAGCAGGCCGAGGCGTCCGAGCGTATCCAGCGCCCGCGTGATCGCCGGCTTGGTCACCTTCAGCGTCCGGGCGAGCCCGCGCACGGTATGCGGCGGCGGCACGAGATAAACATGCAGCAGAATCGCGAGCTGGCGCTGGGTCAGATCCGGCGTATCGGCGCGCACGCCTTCCATCGTCACGTCGCGCCACAACGCGAGCGCAGTCATCGGCTTGATTTCCAGCGGCATCGATCGGCTTTCCCACGCCCAGCATCGCGACAGTGGCGGCGGCGGCCCGCCGGATCAAGACGTTTTTGATCCGAAACGGTTGACCAGCAGACGATAGAGAGCCCGGATGCAATGCGCTTCGGCGCCGGCCGGCTTGCCGGGGCGCGGCTTGTCGGTCCAGGCCGCGACATCGAAATGCGCGAAGCTGGCGGTCTGGGTCACGAAGCGGTTGAGGAATAACGCCGCCGTGATCGATCCCGCATAGGCGCTGTCGGCCGAATTGGTGATGTCGGCGACCTTGCCGTCGATCCAGCTGTCATAGCTTTTCCACAGCGGCATACGCCACATCGGGTCCTGTTCGCTGACCGAAAGGGCCGCGAGGTCGGCCGCCAGCTTTTCGTCATGCGTATAGACGGGCGGCAGTTCGAAGCCGGTTGCGACGCGCGCCGCGCCGGTCAACGTCGCCATGCAGACCAGAAGCTCGGGACGCTCGTCATCGGCCTCGGCCAGCGCGTCGGCCAGGACGAGGCGGCCTTCGGCGTCGGTATTGCCGATCTCGACCGTGAGACCCTTGCGGCTCGTCAGCACATCGCCCGGACGGTAGGCATCGCCGGAAATCGCGTTCTCGACGGCCGGCACGAAAACGCGCAGCCGCACCGGCAGCCCGGCATCCATGATCATGTGGGCGAGCCCCAGCATCGCCGCTGCGCCGCCCATGTCCTTTTTCATCATGAGCATGCCGGCGGCGGATTTGATGTCGAGCCCACCGCTGTCGAAACAGACGCCCTTGCCGACCAGCGTGATCCTGGGCGCTGCGGGATCGCCCCAGGTGATGTCGATGAGACGCGGGGCGCGCACAGACGCGCGGCCCACGGCATGGATCATGGGATAATTGGCGGCCAGAAGCGCATCGCCCGTGACCACGCGCACGGTCGCGCCATGCGCATCCGCGACGCGGCGGGCGGCCGCCTCAAGCTCGGCCGGCCCCATGACATTGGACGGCGCGCTGACGAGATCGCGCGCGAAGCAAACCCCCTCAGCGAGCCGCGACGCCTCGGCGAAATGTTCCGCCGCGACGAGCAGGCGCGCCGCCGGCTTTTTGCGGGAGGGCTTGAAGTCGGCATAGGCGTAGGCGCCCAGCGCAAATCCGAGCGCGGGAAAGTTGCCCGCAACGCCCGGATCGCCAGAAATGCGATAGTCGCCTGCCGGCAGTTTTTCCGCCGCCGCGCCAAAGATCAGAAGATCGTCATTTCCGCCAAGGCCGAGCACCGCGCCGGCCAGACCGTTCGCGCCCGGCAAAAGCAGGACCCGGCCTGCCTGTGCCTTGAAATCCTGGGCGGACGCCCAGGCGGCGATGCCATGATCCTGGGCAAAGGCGGAGAACCCGGCGGCGCTGACAGCGTAGAGCGGGGTGGCCGGAGCCCCATCGTCGAGGGCAATCGCGGCGAGCGGATAAAGAGACATGGAGATCGTCAGGCCTTGGTCGGGTATGAGATAAGGGGGGCGCGAGCGCGCCCGGCACCGAACATTACGGTCCGGCGGCACGTCGAATCAAACGCTCTGGCATCGGGAAGACCGGCATGAAGCTCACTCTCGCCGTCGGCACCAAGAACTGGTCGTCGTGGTCGCTGCGCGGCTGGCTGCCGGTCAAACTGTCCGGCCTGCCGTTCGAGGAGCGCTATGTGCGGCTGCGGCACGATGAGACCGAGGAAGAGGTCAGGAAGGTGTCGCCGTCCGGCCTGGTGCCGCTTTTGACCGTGGAAGACGGCGACCGGCACTTTCAGATCTGGGACAGCCTTGCGATCGCAGAGTTCATGGCCGAGATCGCGCCTGCAGCGCATCTTTGGCCCGAAGGGCGCGTCGCGCGCGCGCGTGCTCGCTCCGTCGCGGCAGAGATGCATTCAGGCTTCGCAGCGCTGCGTCAGCAGTTTTCGATGGAATTCGCACGGCACATGCCGGGGCACACCCCCACGCCCGGCACGGCGAAGGCAATCGCCCGCATCATCGAGATCTGGGATTCGTGCCTGGCGGAGTCGGGCGGGCCGTTCCTGTTCGGCAAGCATTTCGGCAATGCCGATGCGTTCTATGCGCCGGTCGTCTCGCGCTTCCACTCGTATGACGTGCGCCTGACGGGCGCGGCGAAAGATTATGCCGACGCGGTCTGGCACCACCCCTTGATGCGCGAATGGCTGAAGGCTTCGGCGGACGAAGTGGATAAAGGGCTGGTGTGAGGCCGGGTCAGTTCGGCTTGTTCACTTCGTCATAGTAACGCTGGGCGCCAGGGTGAAGCGGCACGGGCAACCCGTCGCGTGCGGTTTCCAGGCGAATGAGTTTCCCTTTGGGATGGCCTGAATCCAGCAGGCCGCGATTGCCCGGGTTGAACAACGCCCGGACGATTTCATAGACGAGCTCGTCAGGCACCTGCGCATTCACAAGCCAGATCGCGCGTACCTCCAAAGTCGGCACAGCCTGCATATTCTGGTAGGTGCCCTCGGGAATGTCGGCCTTGGTGAGATAGGGCGCCTCGGTGACGAGCTTGTCGATCTCCTTGCCTGCGACCGGCAGGAGGCGGATCTTGCCCTGCGCGGCCAGCTCCTCGACCACGCCCAGCGGCGCGCCGCCCACGAAGAAAAAGGCGTCAAGTTCGCCCTTTTGCATCATCTCAAGCGATCGTTCGGCGTTCTCGAACGAGAAGGTGACGCGCTTCTCGCTGAGCTTGAAGGCAGAGAGGATCAGCCGGGCGGTCGCGTTCGTGCCGGAGCCCGGAGCGTCGATCGAGACGCGCTTTCCCTTCAGGTCCTTGATGGTCGTGATAGGCGAGTCGGCGAAGACGACGATGTGCACCGTTTCGGGAAAGAGCGCCGCGATGGCCCTGAGATTTTCGGCCTTTCCGGATTCCTTGAAAGCGCCGGTACCGGCGACGGCCGCGGCCGCGATGTCGGCCTGCGCCAGACCGGAGGTGACGCGGCCTTCGTTGACGGCACGGACATTGGCGATCGAGCCTTCGGAAGCGCGGGCGGCCGCGATGAGGCCGAGCGGGCCGCAACGCCCCTCCTCCTCGCAGCGCGCGACACCCGCGGGATGACTGATCAGAGACGCCAGCATCTGGCCGATCGGGAAGTAAGTGCCGGAGCTGGAGCCGGTGGCGATCTGGAAGGCGATGCGCTCGGGCGCGTCGCCGGGCGGCGACGTCATGCCCATCGCCGCAACAGCGGCGACGGCAAGGCCGAAAATTCTGGCGGCGAAGCGCATGGATACAGCCCGTAAACGCGGTTGGGGGGAGTATAGGCATCAAAAAAGCGACCGCAAAACGGGCATTTCCGCGGCGGGGCGTGCGGGAGGCTTAAGGCTTTGTTGACGCCTGTTAACCAAAAATGCCGCCACGACCCCGGACCAACGAGGACCCAGCAATGTTTCCTGCGCACAAGCGCCGCCTGAGCCTTGCCGCTGTACTGCTGGCTGGCACCGCGCTCAGCGCCTGCGCCACGAGCGAAGATGCGGCCAACGCCGCACCGGCAACGCCAAGCGCCGAAGAAGTCAGAGCCCAGGCGATCACCAACCTCAAGAACAGCCCGGTGCCGGATGAACCCATGAGCCGCGCCGCCTATTGGGCGCAGCGCACCGAACTTGAGCCTGACGACGTGACCGTCGCGGTGCAGTTCGCCAAAGCGCTGCGCGGCATCGGCTCGAACGAGCGTGCGGTGGAGTTTCTGGAGGAACGCCTGGTGAAGCAGCCAGGCGAGCCTAATCTGCTCGCCGAGTACGGGAAGTCGCTGATCGCGATCGGCCGCGCCGACAAGGCTTTGCCCGCTCTGATGCAGGCGCAGCAGTTGCTCCCTGATGACTGGACGGTCCTGGTCGCGATGGGCGTCGCCTATGACCAGATGCGTGATTACGCCAATGCGCGCCGCGCCTATGAGATGGCGCTTGCACTCTCGCCCGACAACCCGTCGATCCTCAACAATCTGGGCCTTTCCTACCTGATGGCTGGCGACAAGGCGAACGCGGCCAAATATCTGATGGCTGCGGCCCAGGCGCCGGGCGCCGATGCCCGCGTTCGTGCCAATCTCGCTCTGGTTTCCGACAGGGGCGGCACCGCGACGGCCAAGGCCGCGCCTCCTTCGGTCGACAGGCCGGCGTCTCCGGCCCCGGCTGAGGCCCCCCCGACGCCGAAGGCCAAGCCAACGGCGGAAGCCGAGCCGCAAGCGACTGACGCACCGAGAACGATGGCGACGGAATCAGGCAGCGCGGGTCTTCGCGGCACCAACTGACTCGAATTGCAGGGCGGCGGTCCTTAGGCTGTCTTACGCCTGTGCGGGCTACATCTTCATGATCTTCATGACCGCCGGTCCGAGAATGACCACAAAGAGCGGCGGCAAGAAGAACATGATCATCGGCACGGTGAGCTTGGCCGGCAGTGACGCCGCCTTCTGCTCAGCGGCCTGCATGCGCAGTTCGCGATTCTCCAGCGCCATGACACGCAGCGCCGTGGCGAGCGGGGTGCCGTACTTCTCGGCCTGATTCAAAGCCATGCACACGGCCTTCACACCAGGATGCCCGCACCGCCTGGAGAGGTTGTCATAGGCTTGGCGCCGGTCGGGCAGATAGGACAGCTCGGCTGTCAGCAGAGTCAGTTCCTCGGCCAACTCAACGGACTGCCCACCGATCTCACTGGCGACCCGGCCAAAGGCGGCCTCGATAGACATGCCGGACTCGACGCAGATCAAAAGCAGATCGAGCGAGTCGGGGAACCCGCGCATAATGGATTCCTGCCGCTTCTGCGCGACATTCTTTACAAACAGGTCGGGCACATAGAAGCCCAACGCGCCAGAACCGATGACGATCGCAAACTTGCTGAGCGAGGGCAGGTTGTGGTGCGAAAGGACAAACAGATAAAGCGCCGACAGGCCCAGCAGCACGAAGGGCATGGCAAAGCGGAAGAACAGGAAGGCGTAGATCGGACCCTGACCGCGGTAGCCTGCAGCGCTGAGCTTGTCACGAATACCCGGGGTCTCGAGCAGGTTGGCCAGCTTGAGCTGATCGACCAGGCGCTTCATGAAGTCGATCTGCTGTCCGCGCAGATTGCCCTTCTTGTTCAGCTCATCCATCTGGCGCTTGCGCAGGGTTTCGCGGTGGTCGGAGACCGCTTTGAGGCGTCCGGCGAGCCGGTCTTTCTGCAGCATCGGCACGGCGATGGTGATGATTGTCGCAAAGACGGCCACACCAGCCAGAACTGAACCCATGAACTGCGGGTCAAAGAAGCGGTCCACCCAACTCATGACGCCCCCTAGACCCTGAAATCGATCATTTTCTTCATCACCAGAACACCCAGAAACATCCAGATCGCGCAGCCGGCGAGCATGATGTTGCCCGTGCGCTCCGAGAAGAGCGGGTCGAGATAGTTCGGCGAGAAGAGGCTTACGAGAAGCATAACGGCCAATGGCAGCGAGCCGATGATGCTCGCGGACGCCTTGGCTTCGGAGGAGAGGGCCTTGATCTTGCCCTGAAGGCGCTTGCGGTCGCGCAGAACGAGAGAAAGATTGCCCAGCGCTTCCGACAGATTGCCGCCCGACTTCTGCTGGATCGTGAGCACGATCTGGAAAAAGTTCACTTCGGGCAGCGGCATGCGTTCCAAAAAGCGCTTCAGGCAGTCTTCGAGCGGCAGGCCCACGCGCTGGTTTTCCACCAGAAGGCGGAATTCGCCACCGACAGGATCGGGCGATTCCTGACCGATCATGCGCAGACAGTCATTAAGCGGGAGACCCGATTTGACGCCGCGCACGATGACGTCGATTGCGTTGGCGAACTCAACAAGGAACGCCTTCTGACGCCGACCGCGCAGAAAGCCCAAGACCCAGCGCGGCAGACCCAGCCCCGCTGCGAAGGCTGCGCCGGCGCCCGCAAGCGGCGTGCCGGTCTTCGCGAAGACCAAGAACCCGATCACCGCGCCGCAGATGGCGGAGAAAAGCCAGAAGCGCGACACGGGCAGATCAAGGCCCGCCTGCTCGATGAGCTGCTTCGTGGTCGGACGCGCCTTGGCTTGCGCCGCCTTACGCTCCAGATCCTTCAGCGTTTCGGCGACCTGCTTGCGACGGCGATCGGCGGGATCGGCCGCACTGCCAGCTCCGCCGCGACGGGCGACGACAGCGCGCGCCGAAACGGCCGTAACGCGCTTGGCCGCGTTGCGCTCGGCGGAAGAGCCCCCGGCGATTACGAAAAGCCCGGCCGACAAGGCGACGACGCCCAGAACGGCAATGACGAGAATGTTTCCGTCCATCGCCTAGTCCATGTTCGCTTCGTCGAGCGCGATCGCCAGATCCCGCTCGAGGTTGAAATAGCGCGCGCGCTCCCAGAAAGCCGGACGGGAAATGCCCGTCGACTTGTGGACGCCCTTGATGCGGCCGTTTTCGTCCTCGCCGGTGATTTCGTAGACGAACAGATCCTGGGTGACGATGACTTCGCCTTCCATCCCCAGAACTTCTGTGACGTGTGTGATACGGCGCGAGCCATCACGCAGGCGAGCAGCCTGCACGATAACATCGACCGCGGCGACGATCATTTCGCGGATGGTCTTGGACGGCAGCGAGTAGCCGCCCATGGTGATCATGGACTCAAGGCGGCTGAGCGCCTCGCGCGGCGAGTTCGCGTGAAGCGTCCCCATGGAGCCGTCGTGACCGGTATTCATGGCCTGCAAGAGATCGAATGCTTCGGGGCCGCGGACCTCGCCCACGATGATGCGTTCGGGCCGCATACGTAGGCAGTTCTTGATCAGGTCGCGCATCTTGATCTCGCCCTGGCCTTCCAGATTCGGCGGGCGGGTTTCGAGACGCACGACGTGCGGCTGCTGGAGCTGAAGTTCGGCGGCGTCTTCGCAGGTAATCACGCGCTCATCCGGCTCGATGAATGCGGTGAGACAGTTGAGCAACGTGGTCTTGCCCGAGCCGGTGCCGCCCGAAATGATCGTATTGCATCGGCTGGTGCCGATGATCTCGAGCACCTTGGCGCCGGGCTCGGAGATGGACTTGAAGTTGACAAGATCCGTCAGCTTCAGCTTGTCCTTCTTGAACTTACGAATCGTGAGCGTCGGGCCATCGATGGCGAGCGGCGGCGCAATCACGTTGACGCGCGAGCCGTCCGGCAGGCGAGCGTCGCAGATGGGCGAGGATTCGTCGACACGGCGACCGACCTGGCTCACGATGCGCTGGCAGATATTCATCAGCTGTCCGTTGTCGCGGAAGCGGATGTTCGTGAGCTGCACTTTGCCCGCGACTTCGATGAAGACGCGCTCGGCCCCGTTGACCATGATGTCCGCGATGTCGTCGCGCGCGAGCAGCGGCTCAAGCGGGCCGTAGCCGAGGACATCATTGCAGATGTCCTGGAGCAGGGTTTCCTGCTCCGCGATCGACATCACGACGTTCTTGATCGAAATGATCTCGTTGACGATGTCGCGAATTTCTTCACGCGCGGATTCGGCGTCGAGCTGCGCGAGCTGCGCCAGATCGATCGTGTCAATCAGCGCGTTGAAAATCGTCGTCTTGATTTGATAGTAGCCGTCGGAGCGCGACTCGACGGTGATCGGCGTCGGCGATTTTGCCGCAGGTCTTGCAGCAGGCTTCGCTGGCGCGGGACCGTGCGCCGGTTTGGGCGGCGCAGGCGGAGGCGCACCGGCGGCCTTGGCCACCGGAGACCGAGGCGTGAGAGTATCGCTTCCCGGCCGCTTCCCGAACATCCTATCCCGCCTTCTTCAAGGGCTTGCGGTTCAGCGAGCTCAACATCTTGAGGAAAGATTCCCGCTTGGGCTTTTTGGCCTCGACTGCCGTTTCGCGTCCGGTCAACACGCGGGCGATGTGAGAGAAGCCCTGGGCGGCGCGCGACTGCGCGTTGAGCTGCCCGATCATCTGCCCGTTGTTGGCAGCGGTTCCAAACAACTGCGGATCGAACGGCAGAACCAGCAACGGGTCGGAACCGATCGCCTCAGCGAAGTCCTTCACCGGAATTTCCGGCCGCCGGACGACGCCCACCTGATTCAGAATCAGGCGGGGGCGCGCGTCGTGCGGGCGCGACGAAGCAAAGTGGTCGTAGATGTTCTTGGCATTGCGCAGCGATGCCAGATCTGGCGTCGCCGTGACGATGATTTCATCCGCGCCCATGAGCGTCTGACGGGTCCACGCCGACCAGGCATGCGGCACGTCGATGACGATGGCGGGCGACGAAGATCGCACAACATCAAGAACGGTTTCGAACGCCGGCGCGTCGATGTCGTAGTCGCGGTCCAGCATCGCCGGGGCGGCGAACAGATGCAGCTTCTCCGCGCATTTCACCAGGAGGCGATCCAGCAGCACGTCGTCGAGGCGTTCCGGCGCGATCAGAGCATCGACGACGCCCTGAGCAGGGTCCTGATTGAAGTCGAGACCGGCGGTACCGAACGGCAGGTCAAGATCGACAACCGTCGAGGCGATATTGAGCTGGTTCGAAAGAGCCCAAGCGAAATTGTGAGCAATGGTCGAAGAGCCCGAACCGCCTTTCGCTCCGACGAAAGCGAAAACCTTGCCAATCGGCTCAGACTCGGGAGCCGCGTAGAGACCCGCGATCGCTTCGATGATCTGCATGGGATGCAGCGGCGCCATCAGATACTCGCTGATGCCGTTGCGGATCAGTTCGCGGTAAAGCTGAATGTCGTTGGAGCCGCCGACCACGATGACCTTGGTCGCCGGGTCGCAGACGCCCGCCAGCCCCTCAAGCTCCGCCATCAAAGGACCGCGCTCGATGTTGCGCGACTCGACGATGATCAGATTGGGGGTCGGCGTATCCGCGTAATGCTCCGCAGCGGCCATGGGTCCGCCCATGTGAACGGAGACGTGGGTCTTGGAGAGCCGTCGGTCGAGCGCGGCCCGCTGAATGACGGCACCGGTCTCTGGGTTTTCGCAAAATGCGGCGATGGTGATGCGCGGCACGGGACGATCCGACACCGGAACGCCGAAGGCGTCACTGTCCACGACGGCGGGGAGGCCTTGCGATTTGTTCATGCGCGGATCCTTGCAGCCGTATTCAGTTACTGTTTCTGCGTGCCGGACGTAACGTCGGCCACCTTGCCGCTGTCGCCATCGTTCGCCTTCGCGGCGGTCGGCTCGCCCTTCTCGTATTTTCCAATGATCGTGTCGCGGCGTTCGGCAGACGCAGTGGCGTCCATCGGCTGGGCCTCGATAAGATCGCGCGGGTTCGCAGCCATCGCGGCGATGTTCTGCTGCGTCGAGCACCCGAGGGTCGGATAGGTCGTGTTGTCCCAGGTCATCGAGAGGTTCTGAGACCAGTCGGCGTTCTCGCAGCTGGGCACGCTGGCGACATAACGTGCATATGCCAGGCGGGTCGTAGCAGTTGCGCCTTGCTCGGGCGCGAAGCCAGCGACGGTGATATAATTGCGCGGAATGCCGTAGATCGCTGCGATGTCGCGGATTTCACCCTCGGTCTGAGCGGCCGCACGGCCGCCGACCGCCGTCTGAATCTCGATCGCTCCACTGCCGTCCGAGCGGTAGGCGTTGAAGAAACCGGCCACCTGCTGACGCGACTGGGGCGACAGGCGCCCTGCCCCATCCGTGGCGACGTTGAGCAGGGCCACCTCCGACTTCACCTCGATCGGATGGCGCTGATCGATCGGAAGAGCGGCCTGATAACGCTCGTCGAATGACGACGAGCAGGCGCTGGCCGCCAGTGCGACCGGAATGGCGAAAATGGCCGACTTGAAAGCCTTCATAGGTCTTGCCCTCGTCACTCGATGATGTAGCCGGACGACGCAGCGCCCGGCGCTGGCGTGACCGTGGAGGTGTAGGTCGCGTTGGACTGACCGTTCAGATAGGCTTGGCCATCTGTCGGCGGAACGAAGCCGGTCGTCGGCATCGAGAGATCCTTGGTCGAGGTCGGATCGACCAGGAGGGCAGAGACGATGATGACCAGCTCTGTCTGATTCATTTGGTAGTCGCGGCTGCGGAAGAGCGCCCCGAGCACCGGAAGGTCTTTCAGGCCGGGGTAGCCGTCGATGTTCTGCTTGAAATCATCGCGCAGCAGGCCGGCCATCATCATGGCGCCGCCGCTCGGGAGCTCAAGCGTCGTCTCGGCGCGGCGAACACGAATGCCCGGAATCGTCAGGCCGGGGGTCGTTATGATCTCGCCATTCGCGTTGCGAATTGACCTGCCGGGAATGGTCAGAGCGCCCTCAGAGGTCAACTCGCTCACCTCGGAGGAAACCTTGAGGCTGATCCGCCCCTGGCTAAGGACGACCGGGGTGAACCCCAGGCCGACGCCGAATTGCTTGAAGTCGATGCGGACATTGCCGCTGTCGTCCGTACCCGAAGGAACGGGGAATTCGCCGCCCGCCAGGAAGTTGGCGGTTTCGCCCGAGAGCGCCGTCAGATTCGGCTCGGACAGAAGGCGAAGGATGCCAGCGCGCTCCATGGCGCGGACCGTGCCCTCGACATTGTTGTACGCGTTGGAATTGTTGATGGCGGCGCACGGAAGCGTGGGCGGCGAGTCTCCACCCGCCGGCGTAAAGGGCACTTCTCCGCTGCACGTCAGATCATATGGATTGTAGAGCTGACCCGGAGTCATGCCGAGCGTCGCCGCACCCGTGCCAAGCGCACGGCCGACAAGGCTGAATTCGTTGTTGGACGACAGGTTGATCGGCACGCCGCCGGCAAGCGCCATGGCTTTCAGATCGATGCCGAGCTGCTTGGCGACGCCACGCTGCATTTCGGCCACCCGCACGCGGATCATCACCTGCTGACGACCCGACACGGAGATCATGTTGAGGACCTTTGCCGGATCGCCGACATAGCGAACCGCCATTTCGCGCGCCTGCTCGGCGATCGCGGCAGACTGGACGACGCCGGTCAGCACGATGTTGTCGTTGACGCTTTCGACCTTGATGTCTGCGTCCGCGAAGTGAGCGCGCATCAGGTCGCTGAGAGCGACCATGTCGCGCTCGACCCGGATTTCCAGGTTTAGAAGCTGCTTTCCGGAGTCGGAGAAGAAGAAGGCGTTGGTCTGACCGACGGTCAGCCCGAGAATGTAGATGCGGCGCGGCGTCCGCACGATCGCATCCACGATCGCAGGATTGGAGACCAGCACATCGGCGGCGTCGGCCGGCAATTCGATGATCGCGGCCTTGTTCAACCCCAGCGTCACGCGTTCGCTGGAGGGGCCGTTGCCTCCGCCCTTGACCTGCAGCGTGGTGGTGACCGGCCCAGCCGCGGCGGGTGTCGCCACAGCGATGAGCGCGGCGGCCGCCCAGATAATGTATTTCATAGTGCCCCGCATGACGCGCCCCTCAATTCGTTCCGGCCGCCTGGACCTGGCTGGCTTCGCCGTAGCGAATGATCGTAATCGTGCTCGAACCGCGCTGGCGTCCGACCGAACCGGCGGGCACGCGCAGCTCGACGACCGGCTTGTCCGAAGCCGTCAATCCGCGTAGCGCCAGCGACAGCTTTCCGACCTCGCCGCCCTGCTGAAGCAGCTCCGCTTCGGCAGGGCTCACTTCCAGCGTGGCCGTCTTGGCGGTCTGCTGCGTTTCTGCGCTCGCCTCAGTCGTGCCGGTCGAGTCCCGGAAGGTCTGGCCGACGGCCAGGACACGGATGTTCTGCAGCAACGTGCGCGTGATCGCCTTCTTCAGGCCGTCATCGGAGTTGCCGGCTTCGGCCGTGAGAATGACGTCGACGCGATCGTTCGGCTTGATGAACCCGCCCGCGCCGGTTTCCTCTCGAATTTCCACCGAAACCGCACGCATGCCCGGCGCCAGCGTCGCCGCCATGAAGTTGGAGCTTTCCGCCTTCACCAGTTTGACGTCCGTGACGGGTTCGCCGGCGAAGACGGTCGTGCGCGCGACGGCGCCGATCATGTTTTCCAGCCCCTGCGGGTTGGCATCCTTGGTCACGTAACCGCCTGCAACAGCTTCGGTCGGCCATTTTTGCCACTTGATGTCATCGGGGCCGACAGGCGAACCGATATCCAGATCGCGCGCAGCGACCAGCACTTCAGTCATCTGCACCTGAGGCGCAGCGGCCGCCGCCGCCTGGTTCTTCTTCCCGAAGACGCCGCCAAGAAGAAGCGCAGCCATGCCGGCAGCCCCTAGTGCTACGAGGAGAACGAGAATGCGGACGGGGCTCATGGGATGAGGCCTTCCTTTGTGTGTTTGTTCACGGCGTCAACGCCTTCGCAAAGAGGGATGTGCCGGGCAGCACGATCAGGGCCCCGATACCCAGCGCCACGCCGTAGGGCATGCCGGATGTCGGCCGCAAAAGCTGACCAAGAACGGGAAAGTGCGACGCGCTGGCCGGCAGAGGCATGCGACGCAGCACAAGAATGAGAACTGCAAACGCGCCACCGACGAAGGCGAACACAACGGTGTATTTCGCGATCATGGCCGGGCCCATCCATAAGGCGACCGCCGCAAAAAACTTGGCATCGCCACCACCGACGACATTGAGGGCAAACAGCCCCATGCCGAACACAAGCGCCGCCACAAAGACCGCAACGTGGAGACCCACCGCTTCGATCTGCATCCCCGACAACGGCGCAGCCGCAGCGAAGAGCGCCAGCAGCAGCCCGGGAATCCAGTTCGGAATGCGGTAGCTGATCACGTCCGTGACCGCACCTAGCGCGAACACGGCAGGGACAGCGAACAGCACGATTGCCTGCAGAAACATGGTCTCCCCGAGATCGCGCAAACCGGAATGCGGCCGCGCAGTTCCGCGATCTCATCAGAGTTCGCGTACAAGGGAGCCTAGTCGGCGGCTCTTAAGCGAGCCTTAAACAAACCCTTCCAAATCCTTTCGCGGAAATCGCGAATGCCGGATGTTCAAGGTGTTGCGAGGTTAACAGGGCTTAACGAATACCCTCGTGTCGGAACGGCTTCAGGCGAACAAACGCGAGAAAGCCGTGGGGTCTCCCCCACGGCTTTCCGCGTCAGATATCTGCGGCAGACCTCGCGGCGCCGCAAAATCCCTTACGAACCGATGGCGGTCGAGATGCCGCTGAAGACGCCGGCCAGGTCAACGCCCAGCGCCTGGACGGAGACGATGATCGCGACAGCGATGAAGGTGGCGATCAGGCCGTATTCGATGGCCGTCGCGCCCGACTCGTTCTTCAGGAAGCGGTTCAGAAACTTGCTCATGTTGAGCCCTCCGTTGAATTACACCACAGCACCAGTTCAACGGCGTATCGCGTTTTGATCTTCGCCGTGAACACGATGGACAATAGGGGCGATGAGTTTCTGCCGGTTTAAGAGACGCGGTAAATTTGCTCTTTACTGCGTTTTTTCTCCAAGAGCTCAAATCGAAAGCCGGCGCAGCGTTTCGCGATCCGCGATATCGAGAGCCGGATAGCGGCGGCGAGCGACGCCTAGCCTCACCAGATTAGCGATCGCCGACGCCGCCTCTTCTTCGGCGACGCCAGCGCGTTGCGCCAGTTCACGATGACGCGGAATGGGATCGATCGTCCAGCCGTTGTCGCCAGAGGGCTTCGCAGCACGCAGAAGATCACGATAGACAAGCCGAAGCGGATCCAGGCCCGAAAGACGGCTTTCGAGGGATCTGGCAAGCATGCGGGCCAACGCCATGGCAGCGCCGGCCGAGGCCCCTATGCAATCGAGCGCAGTGCAGGCGGGCGACACGAGGATTTCTGCGTCGCTGAGCGCCAGCAAGGAAGCCGATGGAGCATCGTGACCTCCAAGCGCGTAAAGCAGGCCGAATTCATCACCAGCGGCGAGATCCTGGAAGGCGATGCGCCCCTCAAGCAGCGAAGAGACCCGAACCTCACCCGCGACGACAAAGAAGACACCCTGGCCTGCCTCCATTACGTTTGACGTTTCGCCAGCGCGAAGGCTTAGGGATTGCGACAGAGCAACCAGTCTTGCCCTGGTCTCGGGATGCATAGCGCCGATCAGGCAGGCAGGATCGAAGGCAAGCTCAGTTCGCATGCAACGCATTCCGGATTTCCCGAACATCTAGATCGGCCGGACTTTAAGGATCGATAAATCTGCATTGATAAATCATCAACAGTCGGTTCGCGCCGCTCAGGATTGGCGGTTAAGAAGCCGGATCGCTCGTTCAGACTTCCTTCAATCCTCGGGGGCAAGGTTGGAAGGCAATGCCGGCTTTCGCGCCGGCTCTTGGATTTTGGAGTCTCGACATGGCGCGCTTCGCGATAACTGCCTCTCTAGTCTGCGCTGCGCTGAGCGCTCCGGCGCTGGCGGAAGATCTGTCGGTTTCAAAGGATCAGTCGAAGGTCATCAAACTGACCGGCGCGGCCTCGACCGTCGTCGTCGGTAATCCAGCGATCGCCGATGTCACCATGCAGGACGCCAGCACGGCCTTTGTGACCGGCAAAGGATATGGGACGACGAATGTCATCGCGATGGATGCCGATGGCCGGCAGATCGCCAGCTTCCGCGTTGTGGTGACCTCCAGCGCCGACCGATCGGTGACGCTGATCAAGGGCCGCGAGCAGATCACCCTTTCCTGCGCTCCCCGCTGCGAGCAGACCGCTTCGTCCGGCGGCGGCACTGCCCCCTCACCCTCACCCTGATCGGCGAATTGCCAGCCGCAAGCAAAAAGGCCGGGCTTAGCCCGGCCTTTTTTGTCGCTGTTGCAGCCCGCCCCTCTTGGCAAGGAAGCCATGGGAGACGGGCGCGTCGCCATCACCTCGCGAGGCGCAGGTTGGACAGATCGGCGCCGATAACGCGGAAGACCTGCTGCAGCTGTGCGGCGGTGACATTGTCATAGAACAGGCTGGGATCGGTGGCGCAGTTCCGCAGCAGGTTCCGAACCGTCGTGTCGTTTTCTTCCAGAAGGATTGTGTAGACGCGGATGTTCTGCGCCTTGATGTTGTTGCAGAGCGTTGTGACCTGCGCGTTCATATTCGAGATGACGGTCGAGCCGTTGGTCGTGCCGAGCCGCGCCTTGTAGAGATAGCCATAGGCGGAATAGGTGGACTTGACGGTCGAGGACTGCGTCGTGGAGATCGTGTTCACGCCGTCGGTCATGAGGATGAGCGCCTTGCTGGTCTCAGGGTCGTTGTAAGCGACGCCTTCAGTGAAAGGCGGTGTCGGCGACAAAAGGCGCCATCCCCAGCCCAGGCCGATCGGGATGTGCGTGTTGCCGCTGGGGTTCAGCGCGTTGATGCGGGCGATAATGGCCGCGCGATCGTTGGTAAGGGGCAGAACCGGCTGCATGCCGCAGCCGTCGTAGGGGTCCGCCTTGTTGGCGTTGGCATATTTGGCAGAATATTTGAGGCGCGTTTCCCAGGCCGTGCTGGAAGTCACGTCGCTGAGGTAGTTGTTGCCGTAGCCGCCGCTATCGGGTTCGTCGGGCGAAAGATAGGCGACCCAGCGGGAATCGGGATTCGACGCTGACGGGGCCGTATCGGTCGCCTCCAAGCCGTTAGGGCGCGCTTCGGTGCAGCCGGTCCACTTGCGGGTGGAGGACATCTGATAGGACTGACGGGCTCCGGTGAGCGGTGCGTAGAGCTGATACGCGAAGCGGTTGTTGTCATAGTAGTCCTTCGCGATCGAGGACGTGCCGGTCGTATCGATCCAGCCGCCAGCAACGGCGACGGCAGGATCGAGCTTCACGGCCGCCGCGAACGGAACAATGCCGACCTTCACCTTTTCCGGGAAGTTGCTGGTGCCGAACAGGATGCTGATGAGATCGTTCGCGGCCTGCTTCAGCGACGGCATCTTGGTGCCTTCGCTCATCGA
>JAKOQZ010000245.1 GCA_029778105.1 Pseudomonadota bacterium
CGTTGATCAGATCCGCATCGACCTCGTTGTCCAGCGGAAACGGCCCGATGCCCAGCATGCCGTTCTCCGACTGCAGCGTCACCTCGATGCCGGCCGGCACATGGTTCGCCACCAGCGTCGGGATGCCGATGCCCAGATTGACGTAAAAGCCGTCCTGCAGCTCCTGCGCGGCGCGCGCCGCCATCTGATCGCGTGTCCAGGGCATGGGGTCAGGCCTCCTTGCGCGTGGTGCGCTGCTCGATGCGCTTCTCGAACGTGCCCTGCACAAGGCGCTGCACGAAAATGCCGGGGGTGTGGATCGCGTCGGGGTCCAGCGTGCCGGTCGGCACGATTTCCTCGACCTCCGCGACCGTCACCTTGCCCGCCGTCGCCATCATCGGATTGAAGTTCCGCGCCGTCTTTCGATAGATGAGGTTGCCCTCGTGATCGCCCTTCCAGGCCTTCACGATGGCGAGGTCGGCCTTCAGCGCGGTCTCCATGATGTAGGTGCGCCCGCCGAACTCGCGCGCTTCCTTGCCCTCGGCGATCAGCGTGCCCGCGCCGGTGGCGGTGAAGAAGGCGGGAATGCCCGCCCCGCCCGCCCGGATGCGTTCGGCCAGGGTTCCTTGCGGGTTGAATTCAAGCTGCAATTCGCCCGAGAGATACTGGCGCTCGAACTCCTTGTTCTCGCCGACATAGGACGAGATCATCTTCGCGATCTGGCGGGTGTTCAGCAGCATGCCGAGGCCGAAGCCGTCGACGCCCGCATTGTTGGAAATCGCCGTTATGCCCTTCGCGCCGCTGTCGCGCAGGGCCGCGATCAGGTTTTCCGGGATGCCGCACAGGCCAAAGCCGCCCGCCATCACCGTCATCCCGTCAAAGGTGAGGCCCGCCAGCGCGGCCTTGGCGTCGGGATAGATTTTCGATTTCGCCATCGGGTCCCTCGAGCGTTTCCCCGTCTGATAGCAGGTCACCTAGGGGAAGGTAATACTCATCGATCGATGAATTGCCCTTTGAACCGCTTGAGGGTCCGGCGAGTAAGACGCTCGAGCAGGAGCGCGAAAGCCGCAAACCCGCACCCGACGGCCGTGTCGACGATCCGCGCCTCCAATACCGGCAAGACCCGTCCGGTCGAGACAAGCGCCAGCTCCAGGGCGAGCATCACAAACGCTGTCAGCGCCGCAACGCCCAAGAGCCCGTGCCGCTGCTGCGCGGGCCATCTCAGCAGGGCTGCGATCACCAGTGCCGACGTCAGCACCGACACATGAGGAAAGAAGACCCCCAGCGCGCCGGCGATCACCACGCCCAGCACCGTGCCGGCGAAGCGCTCGGCCATCAGGCGGCCGCTCTCCAGAAAGTCGACCCGCAGGACGAAGACCATCGCGAGCATCGTCCAGTAGGGCTTCTCGAGGCTCAGCGCCGAGCTCGCGAGATAAGCCGCCGGCACGGCCACAGCCACGGCAAGAGCGAACGACACACGCTCCAGTTCGCGCGCTTTCAGACCTTGCGCCACGGTGCGCCAATGCGGCGCGCTGGAGGCCAGGCGCTGCCCTATCAGCGCGTCCCAGCTGATCGCGATCACCCACGCCAGGACCACGAAGGCGCAGATCACGAGCCCGTCGACCGGCACAGGCGGCATGTAAAGCGCGCTCAGAGCCAGAGCGATGTGAAAGAACCGCGCCAGGGTCAGCGCGACCTGATGCCCGCTTTCGGTGAGGGCGTAGACGACGCCGGCGGCCGAGAACGCCAAGCAAAGCCAGAAAGGTGAAGCGCCGACAAGCCCGCCCAGCGCCGCGCCGACGACCAGCGCGAGCGCCGAGGACGCCATCCAGATCAGGCGCGGCAGGGGCTTGCCGCCCGTGTCTGTGCTGAAGGCCGCGATGGAAGCGATCAGCGCATAGGGCGCCCATTGCTGACCCTGATAGAGAAAGGCCAGGAAGATCGGCGTAATGACGGTCAGCGCGAACCGAAACGACCGCGACCAGAGCGGCTCGTCAGCCGCGATCGCGACCGGCACGCCGTCCATTCAGTGATGCGCACCCTTGGGCGTCTCCATCAGCTCGACCAGCACGCCGCCCATATTCTTGGGATGCACGAAGATGATCGGCGTGCCATGCGCGCCGATGCGCGGCTCGCCCAGAACCGTCGCGCCTTTGGCCTTCATGTCGTCGCGCGCCGCGATGATGTCGGGCACCTCGAAACAGACGTGATGCTGGCCGCCCGCAGGGTTCTTGGCCAGGAAACCAGCGATCGGCGATGTGTCGTCGATCGGCTCGATCAGCTCGATCTGGCTGTTGGGCAGATCGACGAAGCAGACCCAGACGCCCTGCTCGGGCATCTGGAATTTCTCGCCGACCTTGGTCGCGCCCAGCATGTCGCGGTACATCGCGACCGACTTTTCGATGGAAGGCGTCGCGACGCCGATATGGTTGAGGCGGCCGATCATGGTGGTCTCCGGGAACGTGGGTGCGGCTGGCGCGGAAAAATCTGACCCCTTCCCGATAATCCAGGATCGAGCCGGTTTCCACCGGGTCGGGCGAGCGCCTTGCACGGCGCGCCCTTCTGGTGACACTGCCGCCCCACAGATATTCCGGGAGAAAACGCATGACTGTTCTGGTGGAGAAGGCTGACGGCGTCGCGACCGTCACGATGAACCGGCCCGAGGCGATGAACGCCCTGTCGATCGCGCTGCGCCGGGAACTGGCGGCCACCTTCGCCGCGCTGGACGCCGACGACGAGGTCCGGGTCATCGTCCTGACCGGGGCCGGCACGCGCGCCTTCACCGCAGGCCTCGACCTCAAGGAGCTGGCCTCCACGCCCGGCGCGCTGGGGGCCGCCAACCCGACCAGCGCCAAGGACGACCCCGTGCTGGCGATGGAAGCCTGCCGCAAGCCGATCATCGGCGCGGTCAACGGCGTCGCCATCACCGGGGGATTTGAAGTGGCGCTCGCCTGCGACGTGCTGATCGCCTCGGTCAACGCCCGCTTCGCCGACACCCATGCGCGGGTCGGCATCCTGCCCGGCTGGGGCCTGTCGGCGAAGCTGTCACGGGCCATCGGCCTCATGCGGGCCAAGGAACTCTCGCTGTCGGGCAACTTCCTGGATGCGCGGACCGCCTATGAGTGGGGCCTCGTCAACCGGGTGGTCGAAGTCGACGATCTGGCGCCTGCGGCACGCAAGCTCGCCCACGACATGGCCAGCATCGACCCCACGATCTCCCGCACCTACAAGAAGCTGATCGACGACGGCGACAAGCTGTCGGCGGGCGAGGCGCGCAGGCTGGAGACCGAGACGACCAAGGCGCTGAACGCCGCCGTCACGCCCGATTCCATCGCCGAGCGCCGTCAGCAGGTGCAGGCGCGCGGCCGGTCGCAGGGATGAGCCTGCCCGACTGGTGGCGGCGGCGGCTGAAGCTGCCGCTGATCGCCGCGCCGATGTTCCTGATTTCGGGGCCGGATCTGGTGATCGCCGCCTGCAAGGCCGGCGTCACCGGATGTTTCCCGACGCCGAACGCGCGCGACACGAACATCCTGGATCAGTGGCTGGCGCGGATTTCGGCGGAAGTCACCGAGGCCGACGCCCCCTGGGCGGTCAATCTGGTCGTCCACCGCACGAATGACCGGCTCGAAGCGGATCTGGCGCTGTGCGAGCGCTACCGCGCGCCCATCGTCATCACGGCGCTGGGCAGCCCGCAGGCGGTGATCGACCGCGTTCACGGCTGGGGCGGCATCGTTCTGGCGGACGTGAATTCGGTGAAGTTCGCCCGGCGCGCCGCCGCCTTGGGGGTGGACGGGCTGGTTCTGGTCGGCGCGGGCGCGGGCGGGCACACCGGCCAGATGGCCGGATTCGCCTTCGTGCCGGCGGTACGCGAGTTCTTCGGCGGCATCCTGGTGCTGGCCGGCGGCATCACCACCGGCGGCGGCATCGCGGCCGCCCAGGCCCTGGGCGCCGACATGGCCGCCATGGGCACACGCTTCATCGCCACCCGGGAAAGCCTCGCCAGCGACGCCTACCGCGAGATGCTGGTGGCCAGCAGCATCGACGACCTTGTGCTCTCCCGGGGCATCACCGGCGTCCCCGCCAACTGGCTCCGTCCGTCGGTCGAGGCGGCGGGGCTGGACCTCGCCAGGCTTGAGGCCAACGTCACCGTCGATTTCACCGACCCCAAGGGCGACGCCCGCCGCTGGACGACCGTCTGGTCAGCCGGACACGGCGTGGGCGCGATCAGGCAGGTCGAGAGCGCGGCCGGTCTCGTGGCGGACCTTGCGGCACAATATGCCGCCACGGCCCGCCACCCCGGGGAGGGCTGAAAAAACTGCCCGGCGCGCCGCGCGCCCGGACCGCGGAAATCCGCGGGAAAACAGGGAACGCTTCTTGCGTTGCTCCGCCTGGCCTGCCGCCCGGCAGGCCAATCGTCAGCAACTCAAGGAGTGCAGTTATGACCTGTTTCCAAGGTCCGGCTGAGAGGAGGAGCGCATGACCAGTGTCAGCGCCACCGGCCTCGCGGCACTGGGACTGTTACGACCGAACCTGTTCACAAAGACGGATTCCGACCAGAGCGGCACCGTCTCCAAGGACGAGTTCGTCGCCAATCGCCCCAATAGCATCAGCGAAAGCCAGGCGGCCGAGCTTTATGCAAAAATCGACACCGACGGCACCGACGCCCTTACCGAAGACCAGCTCAAGGCCGGTCTGGAAGCGAACCGTCCCGCCAAACCGGCGGCAGCCGGCAATTCCCTGTCGAGCGATGTTCTCAGCGCCCTGCTCGGCCTGATGCAGAGCCTGGGCACACAGGAAAGCGGACAGAGCCACGTCAAGGGCCGCGGAGGCCCGCCTGACGCGGCCGAGATGTTCGCCGGAATGGACACAGACTCCGACGGCACCGTCACCCGCGCCGAGTTCATCGCGGCCCGCCCGTCGAACGTCAGCGAAAAGGATGCGACGGCGTTCTACGACAGCATCGATACCGAAGGGACCGGATCGATCACAGCCGATCAGTTCGCCGCCGCCAAGCCGCCTCACGGCGGACCGGGCGGACCGGGCGGAGCCGGCGGGCCTCCGCCGGGCGCAACAGCGTCGGACGAGACGGCGGACGACACGGAGACGGCGACCACCGCTTCGAATGTCAGCACGGCGCTCGCCAAGTTGCTCGAGGCGATCAAAGCCTACGCCGACACCAGCAACCGCACCTCGACGGTCGCCAGCAGCCTGCTCACCAGCGCACTGGCGGACGCCTGAATCTGACCTGATTGAAAGAACCGCTTGCGGGGGCGAGCGATCACCACGATAGACCGGCACCGGTGCAAAAGACCGGAACGGGATCAAAGATGGCGGCCGGGCAGCCGCCATTTCTTTTTTGGGCCGGACGATCGACCGCGCCAGTTTGCCCTTCCGGGCGGAGGTCCGCCACCCTATGTCCTGCAGGCCGGGCTCACAAAAGCCCGCCGGCGCCCGACGCGCCGAAACAGCAGGGAGCCGAACCATGACCGAGCCGACCGAATACGTGCCGCCCAAGGTGTGGGAATGGAAAAAGGGAAGCGGCGGCCGGTTCGCCAATATCAACCGGCCCATCGCAGGGCCGACACACGACAAGGACCTGCCGGTCGGCAAGCACCCGCTGCAGCTCTATTCGCTGGCGACGCCCAATGGCGTGAAGGTGACGGTGATGCTGGAGGAGCTTCTGGCGCTCGGCCATGCCGGAGCGGAGTATGACGCCTGGCTCATCCGCATCAATGAAGGCGACCAGTTTTCTTCCGGCTTTGTCGCCGTGAACCCGAATTCAAAAATCCCCGCGCTGCTGGACCGCAGCGGCCCCAATCCGATCCGGGTGTTCGAATCGGGCGCGATCCTTGTGTATCTCGCCGAAAAGTTCGGTGCATTCCTGCCCACAGACGCCGCGACCCGCGCCGAAACCCTGTCATGGCTGTTCTGGCAGATGGGCAGCGCGCCCTATCTCGGCGGCGGCTTCGGCCATTTCTATGCCTATGCGCCGACCAAGATCGAATATGCGATCGACCGCTTCGCGATGGAGGTGAAGCGCCAGCTCGACGTGCTGGATCGCCGCCTGGCCGACAACGCCTATCTCGCCGGCGACACTTACACGATCGCGGATATGGCCGTGTGGCCCTGGTATGGCGGCCTCGCCAAAGGGTTGCTCTATGAGTCCGGCGAATTCCTGGATGTCGCTTCCTACAAGAACGTGAACCGCTGGGCCGACCTGATCGCCGACCGCCCAGCCGTCAAGCGCGGCCGCATGGTCAACCGGCCTTTCGGCGACCCGGCGAGCCAGCTTCACGAACGCCACGACGCTAGCGATTTCGACAGGAAGACGCAGGACAAGTTGACGGCAGGCGGCTGACCGCCTTCCCGGCACGGCAACAGCGCATGGCCGCCTTCGCATTCGACAACAGCTATCGCCGTCTGCCCGAGCGGTTCTACGCGCCGCTCGCGCCGCAGCCCGTGGTCGCGCCGCGCCTGATCGCCTTCAATCGCGTGCTCGCCGCCGAGCTGGGGCTCGATGCCGACGCGATGGCGCCGACGGCGGCCGGGCTTTTTTCGGGCAATCAGATCGCGGAGGGTGCCGAGCCGATCGCACTCGCCTATGCCGGGCATCAGTTCGGAAATTTCGTTCCCCAGCTCGGCGACGGGCGTGCGTTGCTGCTGGGCGAGTTGATCGACGCGAAGGGCTTCAGGCGCGACGTCCAGCTCAAGGGCTCGGGGCCGACTCCGTTTTCGCGCAATGGCGACGGCCGCGCCGCGCTCGGACCGGTGCTGCGCGAGTATGTCGTCAGCGAGGCCATGCATGCACTGGGTATCCCGACGACGCGGGCGCTGGCCGCAGTCGCAACGGGCGAAATCGTGCGGCGGGAAACCGCGCTGCCCGGCGCGATCCTCACCCGCGTCGCCGCCAGCCATATCCGTGTCGGCACGTTTCAGTATTTCGCGGCGAGGCAGGATGCCGAAGCGCTGCGTCTGCTCGCCGACCACGTCATCGCGCGCCATTACCCCCAAGCCGGGACTGCGGAGCGCCCCTATCTCGCGCTGCTGGCGGCGGTCGCGGAACGTCAGGCCAATCTGGTCGCGCGCTGGATGACGGTCGGCTTCGTTCATGGCGTCATGAACACCGACAACACGGCGATTTCGGGCGAGACGATCGATTATGGCCCCTGCGCCTTTCTCGACGCTTACGATCCCGCGACGGTGTTCAGCTCGATCGACCGGGGCGGACGCTACGCGTTCCGCAACCAGCCGGCGATCGCCCAGTGGAATGTCGCACGCTTCGCTGAGACATTGTTGTTCCTGATCGACCCCGACATCGACACGGCCATCGCCCTGGCGACGGAAACGTTGAAAGCCATGACGTCGCAGTTCGGGCGTGCCTGGCTGTCAGGCATGCGCGCCAAACTGGGGCTGATGCGGGAGGAAGACGAAGACGGCACGCTGATCGGCGAGCTTCTGGGCGCGATGCACGCAGGCGCAGCGGACTTCACGCTGACCTTCAGGACGCTGGCCGACGGCGCCGGCGCGGCCCGCGACCTGTTCGGCGCGCCGGAAGCTTTCGACACTTGGGCGGCGCGCTGGCAGGCGCGCACGGCACGCGAAGGCGTCGCGGACGCAGAGATCAGGGCGCGGCTGAAGGCGGCGAATCCGGCGATCATTCCGCGCAACCACCGCGTGGAAGACGTCATCACGGCGGCTGTCGAGCGGCAGGATTTCGCTCCGTTCCAGACGCTGCTGGAGGCTGTGCAGCGCCCGTTCGAAGATCTCCCCCAGTTCGCGCCGTTCACCAGGCCGCCGCAAGCCGACGAGCGCGTGCTGCAGACCTTCTGCGGCACCTGAGCCCATCGGGCGCAGCGCGCCTGACAACCGCTAGGTCTTGCGGCGGAGCGCCTCCGCCAGCGCCGCACCCAGAGCGCCCTGCGCCGGCGCGGCCGGAGCGGACTTTCCCGCCTGATAACGCTTGATATCGGCCGGCCGCGCGCCTGAGGCAGCGGGCGCCGCCGGGCGCGGCGAGGCGGCGCCGTCGCTGCGCATGGTGAGTGCGATACGCTTGCGCTTCACATCGACCTCGACCACGCGCACGCGCACCACGTCACCCGCCTTCACAACCTCATGCGCATCCTTCACGAAGCGATCGGCGAGCTGCGATACGTGCACCAGACCGTCCTGATGGACGCCGATATCCACAAACGCCCCGAACGCCGCCACATTGGTTACGGTGCCTTCCAGCATCATTCCCGGCTTGAGATCGGTGATCTCTTCCACTCCGTCAGCGAACGCGGCGGTGCGGAACTCCGGTCGGGGATCGCGGCCGGGCTTTTCCAGCTCGGCAAGAATATCTCGCACGGTCGGCAGTCCGAAACGCTCGTCCACGAATTGCGCGGGATCGAGTTTCTTCAGCGCCGCGCCGTCGCCCATCAATGTGCGCACATCACGTCCGCATGCGGCGACGATCTTGCGTGCGACGCCATAGGCTTCGGGATGCACCGCAGACGCATCAAGCGGCTCGGCCCCGTTGGGAATGCGCAAAAAGCCCGCGCACTGTTCGAAAGCGCGCGGCCCCAGGCGCGAGACCTTCAGCAGATCCTTGCGGCTCGCAAACGGGCCTGTGGCGTCGCGATGCGCGACGATCGCCTCGGCGAGCGAGGGGCCAAGGCCCGAAACGCGGGCCAGCAAAGGCGCCGATGCCGTGTTGAGATCGACGCCCACCGCGTTCACCGCGTCTTCCACCACCGCCTCGAGCGAACGGCTGAGACGATACTGATCCACATCGTGCTGATACTGACCCACGCCGATGGATTTCGGCTCGATCTTGACCAGCTCTGCGAGCGGGTCCTGAAGGCGACGCGCGATCGACACAGCGCCGCGCAGCGACACGTCGAGCTGCGGAAACTCCTGCGAGGCGAGCGGCGAGGCCGAATAGACCGATGCGCCCGCCTCGCTCACGATGACCTTGGTGGGCTTGCGTCCGGGCAAGGCGGCAAGCAGGTCGGCGACCAGGCGTTCCGTCTCGCGGCTGCCCGTGCCGTTGCCGATGGCGATCAGCTCGACATTGTGGCGCGCGACGAGCCTGGCGAGTTCGATCTTCGCGCCGGTCACGTCATTGCGCGGCTGAAACGGATAGACGGTCGCGGTGTCGAGCAGCTTGCCGGTCGCATCGATCACCGCAACTTTCACGCCGGTCCTGATGCCGGGATCGAGCCCCAGCGTCGCTCGCATGCCGGCGGGGGCCGCAAGCAGAAGGTCTTTCAGATTCCGCGCAAAGACACGGATCGCTTCCGCTTCCGCGCGTTCGCGCAGGCCGCGCATCAGATCGAGCGAAAGCGAGAGCGACAGCTTCACCTTCCACGTCCAGCGCACGACCTCCATCAGCCAGGGCCCCGCCGGAGAGGCCGGGTCGATCTGGTTGACGGCGGCGATCGTACGCTCGACCGGCTTGACCGGAGAAGGATCGTCGGCATCGATCTCGATGCCGAGCGACAGGATTTCCTCGTCGCTGCCGCGCATCATCGCGAGCGCCCGATGGCTGGGCATCGAAGCCCAGCTTTCCACATGGTCGAAATAGTCGGCGAATTTTGCGCCAGCCTCTTCTTTCCCTTCAACAACACGGGCACGGAAGGTCGCCTTCTGCTGCATATAGGTGCGCAGGCGCCCCACAAGATCGGCGTTCTCGGCGAAGGCTTCCGAGAGAATATCTCGCGCGCCTTCCAGCGCCGCCCTCACGTCCGGCACGTCCTCGGTGATGAACGCCGCAGCGCGCTCGGCCGGCACGATGGTCCGGTCAGCCAGAATGCTGTCGGCGAGCGGGCCGAGGCCACGCTCGCGCGCGATTTCGGCGCGCGTCCGGCGCTTGGGCTTGAAGGGAAGATAAATGTCTTCCAGCTCGGCCTTGGTGCCGGCCGCATTCAGCTTGGCGGCGATCTCGTCGGTAAGCTTGCCCTGGCTGGCGATCGACTCAACGATGGCCTTCCGGCGGGTGTCCATCTCGCGCAGATAGATCAGGCGCTCTGACAGGGTGCGCAGCTGCGCGTCGTCCAGTCCGCCGGTCACTTCCTTTCGGTAGCGCGCGACGAACGGCACCGTCGCGCCGCCGTCGAGCAATTCGATCGCGGTCGCGACCTGCTCGGGCTTGGCGCCGATTTCGGCGGCGATGACGATGGCGATGCGGCGGGTTTCAGGGGACATGCGAACTGACTCTGATGAATCGGGGCGCGGACCATAATCAGCTCCCGGTGAGTCGCCAACGCATCTTCGCGAACACCGGCGGCGCCGCGCCTTTGATGGCCGTTCTAGGCCACGCCCGGGGCCGACGAGATCGCCTCAATGATGCGGCAATCTCTGAGCGTCCCATCGGAGCAACACGCGTCCAGCATGCGCTCCAGCTCGGCCTTGAGAGCCCCGAGCTGGGCGATACGGACCTCGACCTCGCGCAGGTGCTTGGCCGCCAGCTCGTCAACCGCGCGGCAAGGCGCCTCGGGATGCGCCGCGAGGCGTAACAGTTCCTGGACATCGCTGATCGAGAAGCCGAGCGCGCGCGCATGACGGATGAACTGCAGCCGCTCCAGATGCGAAGGCCCGTAACGCCGTTGCCGGCCCGACGTGCGTGGCGGCTCTGGCATAAGGCCGGATTGCTCGTAGTAGCGGATGGTCGCGACCGGCGTGCCGCTAAGCTTCGCCAAGGCCCCGATCGCGTAGAGCGAGGGTTCGTCCATGCCTATGCGAGCCTCCGTTGGGGCGTTGTGGGCGACGCTGCCGCGTCGCCCACATTGTCATACGTCCGCCGTCCGCCGCCGATCATGCGCCAACCCTACGCCGCCGGCGCAGCGGAAGCATCAATTTCGTGCCAACGCGCTCGGTCTCTCAGGACACCACGAGAGAACCAGCGATAGGCCGAAGGCAGAACGACCAGCGTCAGAAGTGTTGAGCTGACGAGCCCGCCGATCACCACTGTCGCCAAAGGCCGTTGCACTTCGGAGCCGATGCC
>JAKOQZ010000246.1 GCA_029778105.1 Pseudomonadota bacterium
AGTATCCGGCAGCCCTCTCGCATCCTCTTTCCTGTTGCCTGTCCCCATTTTGCCTACTCTCTGATCGGCTCCGTCTTTTTGCCGATTGGAGTCTGCATTGCGTGGAGGTCGAATCCTTTGGGGTCAAATCTCTGTCGTCTTCACCATAGTTCTGGTGATGACATGGGCGGCGACGCAATGGGTAGCTTTCCGCCTCGGCTTCCAGCCCCAGCTTGGCAATCCGTGGTTCGAGCTGGTTGGCCTGCCGGTCTATTATCCGCCGGCCTTCTTTTGGTGGTGGTTTTCGTTCGACGCCTACGCGCCCGCGATCTTCGTCGAGGGCGGCATCATCGCCGTATCGGGCGGTTTCCTCGCCATCGCCGCCGCCATCCTCATGTCGATCATCCGGGCACGGGAGGCGCGCAACGTCGCCACCTATGGTTCGGCGCGATGGGCGGAGGATCGCGAAATCCGCGCCGCCGGTCTGCTCGGCCCCGATGGCGTGGTGCTCGGCAGATACGACCGGCACTATCTGCGCCATGACGGGCCGGAGCATGTGTTGTGCTTCGCCCCGACTCGCAGCGGCAAAGGTGTCGGGCTGGTGGTACCGACGCTGCTGACATGGCCGGGAAGCTGCATTGTCCACGACATCAAGGGCGAGAACTGGACTCTGACGGCCGGCTTTCGCGCCCAGCATGGCCGCGTCCTGCTGTTCGATCCGACCAATGCCGGATCGTCCGCCTACAATCCGCTGCTGGAGGTGCGGCAGGGCGAATGGGAAGTCCGCGACGTGCAGAACATCGCGGATATTCTGGTCGATCCCGAAGGCAGCCTCGACAAACGCAACCATTGGGAAAAGACGAGCCACAGCCTGCTTGTCGGCGCGATCCTGCATGTTCTCTATGCGGAGAAGGACAAGACGCTGGCGGGCGTCGCCAACTTCCTGTCCGACCCGCGCCGCCCGGTCGAGGCGACCTTGCGCGCCATGATGGACACGCCGCATCTCGGCGAGGCTGGCGTTCATCCCGTCATCGCGTCGTCGGCCCGCGAGCTGTTGAACAAATCCGAGAACGAACGGTCGGGCGTATTGAGCACCGCCATGTCGTTTCTCGGCCTCTATCGCGATCCCGTGGTGGCGCGGGTGACGGCACGATGCGACTGGCGCATTGCCGATCTGGTCGGCAGCCGCCAGCCCGTCACGCTCTATCTGGTCGTGCCGCCGTCCGACATAAACCGCACCAAGCCGCTTATCCGCCTGATCCTCAACCAGATCGGCAGGCGGTTAACGGAGGAATTGACCACCTCCGGCAAGCGGCATCGGTTGCTGTTGATGCTGGACGAGTTTCCGGCGCTTGGCCGGCTCGACTTCTTTGAATCGGCGCTCGCCTTCATGGCGGGTTACGGCATCAAAGGCTTTCTGATTGCGCAGAGCCTCAATCAAATCGAGCGCGCCTATGGCCCGAACAACGCGATCCTCGACAACTGCCACGTCCGCGTCAGCTTCGCCACGAACGACGAAAGGACGGCGAAGCGTGTTTCAGACGCATTAGGCACGGCGACCGAGCTGCGCGACTCCACCAACTACGCAGGGCACCGCCTAGCCCCGTGGTTAGGTCACTTGATGGTGTCGCGGCAGGAGACGGCCCGGCCGCTGCTCACGCCGGGCGAAATCATGCAGCTTCCACCCACTGACGAAATCGTCATGGTCGCGGGCACGCCGCCGATCCGCGCCATCAAGGCGCGCTATTTCGAGGATGCGCGATTGCAGGAACGCATCCTGACCCCGCCCGATCTGGTCGCCGCTCCGCTGGCGCCCAGCCCATCCGCCGATGATTGGTCCGGCCGCGTGGTCGCGGCGGAAAGCCGTTCCGCGACGTGCGGAAGCGAGGCCGAAGGTGATCCGGCCAATGCGGGCATCCGCCGCGAGCCGGAATTGCCCGAGCATGAGGAAATCGTCGCCCCGCCGCCATCCCCCGAACAGGAGTTCGAGTTTCTGGACGACGAGCCGGACGTTGACGCGGCCAAGGCCCGCGCCATGCGCCAGCGCATGAGGATGGTGGCGCGGCAGGTGGCGATGAACCCCGATGATGGAATCGACCTTTGAGGATACGCCCATGGCAACCAGAACCCGCCTGAATCTCTATTTCGACCCCGCGCTCATTCCACAGATCGAGGCTATGGCGCTGCGCCGCTCGGTGGCGCTGCGCCGCAATGTCTCGAAATCCGCCATCGTTGAGGCGGCGGTCATGTCCTACCTGTCCGGCGATTCCGCCGACCAGCTTGAAGCCGCCATGTCGCGCCGCTTGGACAAGCTCGGCCGCCAGATCGACACGCTCGACCTAGACCTCGCCGTCCTTGGCGAGGCGGTCGCGCAGTTCATCCATTTCTGGATGACCCTCACGCCGCCGCTTACGGGAGCCGCACAATCCGCTGCCCGCGCCAAAGGCGCGGAGCGGTTTGAGGGCTTCATGCAGAATCTCGGCCGGCGTCTGGCGACGGGCGACAGGTTCCTCAAAGAGCTGTCGCGTGACCTCGACTCACTTCCCGACGATCCGTTGCCGGACGAGTCCGAGAGCAACGGCGATCAAGAGTAAGTATTCGGACCCATCCTATTTACCGCCGTTCGCCGCCGATCACCGCACGCAGCTAGATACTTGTTGAACCGGCCAGATTTCGGCCTCTCTTAATCGACCCCGATCCGGGGACGGCCTGTCGCGTCCCCGCAAGAAGCCGGGGCCGACATGACCACCAACCACCAAAGACCGGAAGCCATTGCGCGCGGCGCACGCATGTTGCGCACCGCGCTCGGCCCCGCCATTGCCCGGCTGCTCGAAGACCCGGCCGTGGTCGAGGTGATGTTGAACCCGGACGGGCGGTTGTGGATCGACCGCCTGTCCGAAGGGCTTTCCGATACGGGCGAGCGCCTGTCCGCCGCCGATGGCGAACGCATCGTTCGGCTGGTCGCGCATCATGTCGGTGCGGAGGTTCACGCCCGCAGCCCTCGCGTCTCGGCCGAGCTGCCGGAGTCGGGCGAAAGATTCGAGGGCCTGCTGCCGCCCGTGGTCGCCGCCCCGACCTTCGCCATCCGCAAGCCCGCCGTCGCCGTGTTCAGCCTCGACGACTATGTGGCCGCCGGCATCATGAACGCCGATCAAGCGGAAACGCTGCGCGAGGCCGTCACGGCCCGCGCCAATATTTTGGTCGCGGGCGGCACCAGCACCGGCAAAACGACTTTGACCAACGCGCTGCTCGCCGAGGTGGCGAAGACGGCGGATCGCGTCGTCATCATCGAGGACACGCGCGAGCTGCAATGCGCCGCGCCCAACCTTGTCGCCATGCGGACGAAAGACGGCGTGGCGACGCTTTCCGATCTGGTCCGTTCCTCGCTGCGCCTGCGCCCCGACCGCATCCCCATCGGCGAGGTGCGCGGATCGGAAGCCCTCGACCTTCTGAAAGCGTGGGGCACCGGCCATCCGGGCGGGATCGGCACCATCCATGCAGGCACCGGCATCGGCGCGCTGCGCCGTCTTGAACAGCTCATCCAAGAGGCTGTCGTCACCGTCCCGCGCGCCCTGATCGCCGAGACAATCGACCTTGTTGCCGTCCTCGCCGGGCGCGGTTCCGCGCGCCGGCTTGCCGAGCTTGCCCGCGTCGAAGGGCTGGGGCCGGACGGCGACTA
>JAKOQZ010000247.1 GCA_029778105.1 Pseudomonadota bacterium
CGAAGGGCCGCGGATCGCGCGTCAAGATCCGCTATCGCCTGCCCCGCCACACCGCTTAGGCGGATCGTGCGACGATCCGGCCCACTTCGGCGATGACGGCGGCGTTCTCCTTCATCGTGCGGCCCTTGCGGTCGAAATAGACCGCGACGATCAGCGGCGACCGGCCCGGCGGCCAGGTGATCGCGACGTCATTGGTGGGGCCGTCGTTGCCGGTGCCGGTCTTGTCGCCGGTGATCCAGTCTTTGGGGAAGCCGGCCTTCAGCCGCGTGTCGCCGGTGACGGCGGCCTTGAGCCAGCCGGTCAGCGTGTCGCGCGAAGCGGGTGTCAGCACATCGCCCAGCACTAGGGCTTTCATGGTCATGGCCATGGCGGCGGGCGAGGTGGTGTCGCGCGTGTCGCCCGCCGCAACATCGGCGTTGTTCAGATGCGGCTCCGCCCGGTCGAGCCGCGTGACCGTATCGCCGATGGCGCGCAGAAAGGCGGTGACAGGCGCAGGCCCGCCCAGCTCGTGCAGCAGGATATTCGCCGCCGCGTTGTCGCTGGTCGTCATCGTGGCGTGGCACAGTTCGCCCACCGTCATCGTCTTGCCCACCATCGTCTCGGTCACCGGCGAGTTGGGCATGATATCGGCCCTGGTCACGTTCAGCGCCCGGTCGAGGCTGACCTCTCCCGCGTCGTGACGCTTCAGGATCGCGGCCGCCAGAACCAGCTTGAAGGTCGAGCAGAGCGCGAAGAGTTCGTCCGGCCGGTTGCCGCGCTGCGTGCCCTTGCCGGTATCGAGCACCTGCACGCCCAGCCGCCCGCCCTCGCGGGCCTCCAGCGCCTGAAGCGCCGCCGTCAGATCGTCGGCCTGCGCGGCACGCGCCCGGCCGGCCAGCGCGATCGCCGCCGCGGCGGGCAGGATGCCCAGCAGCGACTGCCGGCGGGTGATCCCGTGCCGCAGACGTGAGACATTAGTTTCGCTCATGGTGTTCACCAGAAATGCTTGGGTCAAATCAGCCATTCGCAGCCTGAATTGGCCCGGACATTGGCGCAAACGATGATAGTTTGGGCAGACCCATAGATTTTCTAACAGATGTCGCGCTCCAA
>JAKOQZ010000248.1 GCA_029778105.1 Pseudomonadota bacterium
ATCGGCGGGGCCTCGCTCTATGCCGAGGCGCTGCCCCGCGCGGGCCGCATCTACCTCACCAGCGTCGGCCTCAAGCCCGAGGGCGACGTCTTCATGCCGGAATTCTCGCCCGACGACTGGAAGCAGACCTTCGTCCAGACGCACCCGGCGCTCGGCCCGCTCCCGGGCTTCACCTTCCGGATTCTCGAGCGCGCCTGATCTTGCGCAAACGCGCGATCGGCCTAACGTGCCGGCGCTGCAAAATCTAGAAAGCGTCAGGGAGCGTTCAGGACATGGCCATCACCGAAATCGCATCGGGTCTGAAATTCCCCGAAGGCCCCGTCGTCATGGAGGACGGCTCGGTCATCGTGGTCGAGATCCAGTCGGGCAACATCACGCGGGTGAAGCCCAACGGGAAGAAGCAGGTCATCGCCTCGCCCGGCGGCGGCCCCAACGGCGCGGCCATCGGCCCCGACGGCGCGCTCTATGTCTGCAACAATGGCGGCTTCGAGTGGCACAAGAACGGCAAGCTGACGATCCCCGGCCACAAGCCGGCGAACTATAGCGGCGGCCGCATAGAGCGGATCGATCTGTCGACCGGCAAGGTGGACGTGCTCTACACGCACAGCGAGGGTCAGCCCCTGCGCGGCCCCAACGACCTCGTGTTCGACAAGCAGGGCGGCTTCTGGTTCACCGATCACGCCAAGTCGACGCACGACCATCGCGAGTGGGGCTCGCTCCACTACGCCACCATCGACGGCAACCACATCTCGACCCAGATCCACCAGATCATGGCGCCCAACGGCGTCGGCCTCTCGCCGGACGAGAAGACGGTCTATTACGCCGAGACGCTGTCGGGCCGGCTCTATGCCGCGCCGATCAAGAAGCCGGGCCAGCTCGCCAAGGGGCAGGGCGTGCTGCCGGGCGGCGCCTATGTCGGCCAGACGCCGGGCTATGCCTTCTACGATTCGCTCGCGGTTCAGGCGAACGGCGATGTCTGCGTCGCCACCATCTTCCAGGGCGGCATCACCACCATCTCGCCCAACGGCAAGGCCAAGCTCACCTCGCTGATGCAGTTCGGCGACCTCCTGGTCACCAACATCGCCTTCGGCGGCAAGAACATGAAGACCGCCTACATCACGCTCTCGGGCTCGGGCAAACTCATCTCGATGCCGTGGGCGAACGCAGGCCTCCGGCTCAACTTCAACGCGTGAACCGCAAGGCTGCATCGCGCGCTCAGACCGGCGTCAGCCTCGTCTTTGTCGCGATGGTCGCTGCAAGCGTGGGCGGCTTCGTGTGGTTGGCGCACGATGCCGTCCCGCCTGTCTGGCTGATCTTTGCTACCGTCTCCTCCGGTTACCTCGCCGCCGTCTGCTTGCACGAGTTCGGGCATGCGCGCGTCGCCTATGCGGGCGGCGACAATCTCGTCCGCGAGCGCGGATACCTGACGCTGAACCCGATGCACTACCTGCATCCGGCGTGGAGCATCGGCGTTCCGCTCCTGGCCGTCGCGCTCGGCGGTTTCGGCCTGCCGGGCGCTGCCGTCTATATCCACACCTCGCGGCTGCGGAGCCGCTGGTGGATATCGGCGATGGCACTGGCGGGACCGCTGATGAGCCTCGCGGTCATGGTCCTGGTGGGCCTCGTCTTCCTGATCTGGGACGACACAAACTTCCAGCCCGGCTTCTGGGCCGCGCTCGCATTCCTGGCGTTTCTGCAAGCGACAGCCTTCATTCTGAACCTCCTGCCTGTTCCCGGATTGGATGGCTTTGGGGCGATTGCGCCGTGGTTGCCGAGGCGGGTCGCCATTGTCCTGCGCCGCGCATCGCCAATCCTCATAGGTCTGCTTCTCTTCGCGATGATCATGGACCCGCGTGCCTTGGGCGACTTGATCGAGTTCGCGGCGAAACTCACCGACCAGTTCTCGATTGACCGGGCGTGGATCGGTGACGGTCTCGACGCCTATCGCTTCTGGAAGCCCTGACCATCTCGCTTGATCTTCCGACGAAGGAGTTTATATTCCTATCTCGCAATCGTCGTCGCGACAGGAGATGCTATCGACCCCACGAAAAACGCGAAAACGAGTCGTTGTGGTTCGACACACGCTCACGCCCCAACATCTTGGGCCGCGAGCGAAACATCGAAAAACGCGAAAACGATACGATGTGGTCGGGCGGTGCCCGCCTACTATATATAGGTTCTAAGTCCTAACAAGCTCCCGGTCGATCAGGGCCGCCAGAAACAAGGCCGGGCCGCCATGGGCGATCCAGGCGTGGTTGGTGCCGCGCTGGATGACGATGTTGCCGGGCTTCAGCCGTGTCTCGTCGTCCTCCAGGATCAACGAGGCGTCGCCCTTGATGAGGCAGATCACGTCGATGGAGTGGGTCTCGTGCATGCCGGGCGCGCGGGTCTGGTCGATGATCGCGTCGTCGGCATGGAAGCGGGCGAAGGCCTCCTTCGTCGCCTTGTTCATGATCTCGGCGGGCACGCCGGCCGGGGCGGGCTCGATCACGAACCAGCGCACCTTGAAGCCGCCCGTGGGCGGGTGAAGGTTCACCGGCTCCAGGTTGGCGGGCGTATGATCCTTGGGGTCCAGCGGGCCGTGCGTGTCGGCCCAGATGTCCAGCAGTCCGCCAAGTCCGGCCTCGGCCATGCTCGCGCCCGGCGCGCCGTCGATGATGATGGTGGATTTGCCGTTGGCGTCGTCGCCGGTGATCACCCGGCGGATGGCCTCTTCAAAACCCGGATAGGACATTGGCTTCGCTCCCTGATGTTCTGCTTGTGAGGGCAGTTCATCCGGAAACGCGGCCCTTGTCACCGCCCTAGACGAAGACGATGCGCGGGGGCGGCTTGGCCGCGCCCTGGTCCAGCCGCTCCAGAACGCCGGCGGCGATCTCGAAAAACGGCCGCGCCTGCGCGCTTTCCGGCGCGACCGCCACGACCGGGTTTCCCTCATCCGCCCCGACGCGGATGGCGAGGTGCAGCGGCAGCTCGCCCAGGAACGGCACGCCCAGCTCTTCGGCCGTCCGCCGCGCGCCGCCATGGCCGAAAATGTGCTCCTCGTGGCCGCAATTGGAGCAGATATGGGTGCTCATATTCTCGACGATCCCCAGCACCGGCACCGCCACCTTGTTGAACATGGCGATCCCCTTGCGGGCATCCAGCAGCGCCACGTCCTGCGGCGTCGAGACGATCACCGCCCCGGCCAGCGCGACGCGCTGGGTCAGGCTGATGTGGATGTCGCCCGTGCCGGGGGGCATGTCGATCAGCAGGATGTCCAGATCGTCCCAGGCGACCTGGGTCAGCAGCTGGTTGAGCGCGCCGGTCGCCACCGGCCCGCGCCACACGGCGGCTGAGGCGGGGTCGATGAGCAGGCCGATCGACATGGCCTTGAGGCCATAGGCGCTCATCGGCTCCAGGCGCTTGTCGGCCAGAACCCGCGGCTTGTCGTGAAGCTTCAGCAAATGCGGCACCGAGGGGCCGTAGATGTCGGCATCCATCAGGCCGACGCGCTTGCCGAGCGCGGCCAGGGCCAGCGCGAGATTGACCGCCACCGTCGACTTGCCGACCCCGCCCTTGCCGCTGGCGACCGCGATGATGTGCTTGATCCCGGGAATGCCCTGCGGGGCGGCGCGCTGGGGCTCGGGGCGGGGGGGCGCCGGCGGCGGCCCGTCATGGGCGGTCAGCACCGCCGTGACGGCCGCGATTCCGCGCATCGCCTTGACGGCGGCCTCGGCGCGGGCGCGCACCGGCTCATAGGCGCGGGCCTGTCCGGGGGCGACTTCCAGCATGAAGCCGGCCTTGCCGTCGCGGATGACAAGTCCTTGAACGATGCCGGATTCGACCAGTCCGCGGCCGCTGGCGGGATCGCGGATCGCGTTGAGAACCGCGGAGATTTCGTCTTTTGAGGGCGCATTCATGACGGCGCTGGATAGCACGGCCTGAGCCCGCGCACCTTGATTTCATGCCCCCCGCATCGGATATGAGACTGGGGCGCATTTCCGCGCCAACCTGACGCAAGTCTGCGTCTTCTTGGGAGGACCCGCCTCTATGCCGTGGCAAAACAATTCCGGAGGACCCTGGGGCGGGGGAGGCGGCAAGGATGGCGGCGGCCGCGGCCCGTGGGGCCAGGGCGGCGGAGGCGGCGGCAACCGGGGCGGCGGAAACCAGCCGCCGAATCTGGAAGATCTGATCCGCAAGGGTCAGGAGCGTATGAAGCAGGTGATGCCCGGCGGCCCCGTGGGAACGCGCGGCGTGTTGCTGGTCGGGCTGGTCGCCGTGCTGGCCTGGCTCGCCACCGGCATCTACACCGTCCAGCCCGACGAGCTGGGGATCGTGAAGACGTTCGGCGCCTATAGCCGCCAGTCCAGCCCCGGCATCGGATACGCGCTGCCCTGGCCCATCGAGACGGTGGAAAAGCCGCAGGTGACGCGCCAGAACTCGGTGGCCATCGGCGTGCGCTCCGACCGCAGCAGCGGGGGCGAGGAAAGCCTGATGCTGACGGGCGATGAGAACATCATCGACGTCGATTTCACCGTCATCTGGATCATCAAGGACGCCAGGGACTATCTGTTCAACGTCGAAGACGTCGAAGGCACGATCCGCGCCGTCGCCGAATCCTCGATGCGCGAGATCGTCGGGCGCAAGAACCAGCAGAAGATCCTCACCGAGGAACGTCAGGCCATTCAGGACGAGGTCCAGGAGCTGATGCAGAAGATCCTCGACGGCTATGGCGCCGGGGTGACGATCAGCGAAGTTCAGCTGCAGCGCGTCGAGCCGCCCAACGCGGTCATCGACGCCTTCCGCGACGTCCAGGCGGCGGTGGCCGACGCGGAGTCGGCGCGCAACAAGGCCGAAGGCTTCCGCAACCAGCGTGTCCCGGCGGCCGAAGGCGAAGCCTCGCAGATCACCCAGGCGGCCGAGGCCTACAAGGCGCAGACGGTGGCCGAAGCGCAGGGCGAGGCCCAGCGCTTCCTCTCGGTCTATGAGCAGTACAGGCTGGCCCCGGAAGTGACCCGTGAGCGCATCTATCTGGAGACGATGGAGCGCGTTCTGGGCAATTCCAGCAAGATCATCCTCGATGGCGAGGGCGTGGTGCCCTATCTGCCGCTCGATCAGCTCAGGCCCAAACCTTCCGAACCGGCCTCGACGGGAGGGGCACGCTGATGCGCACGCTTCTCATCGTTTTCGCAGCTATTTTCGGAACGCTGTTCTTCCTGTGGAACTTCGTGTTCTTCGTGGTCGATCAGCGCGAGCAGGCCATCGTGGTCGAACTCGGCAATCACAAGCGGACGGTCACCGAGCCCGGACTCTATGTGATGATCCCGTTCATCCAGAACGTCGTCTATTTCGAGAAGCGCATTCTTGAAATCGACGCTCCGGCGACGGAATCGCTGTCGAAGGACCAGAAGCGCGTCGTCGTTTCGGCGTTCGCCCGCTACCGGATCGTGAACCCGCTGCTGTTCTATCAGGCGGTCAATAATATCGATCAGGCCGAACAGCGGATCGGCACGGCGCTCAGCTCGAACATCAAGGCGGCGTTGGCTGCCCGGCCGTTCCAGGCGCTGCTGTCGA
>JAKOQZ010000036.1 GCA_029778105.1 Pseudomonadota bacterium
AACGCCGGCACGATCGTCGAGGCGCAGATGCTGAACGTGCGCTTCGTGCGCTCGCTGAAAGGCGGCAAGGCGCTGAGCGGCGGACGCGTCATCGGCAAGATGGAGGAATGGTTCTTCGAGCAGATGACGCCGGGCGACACCTTCGTCTTTGCCGGTCAGATCCTGCGCTTCGAGACCATCGTGGAAACCGACGCGCTGGTGACCAGGGGCACCACCGACGAGCCGATGGTGCCGAGCTGGCAGGGCGGCAAATTCCCGCTCACCACCTATCTCGCGGAACGGGTGCGCGAGATGATCGCCGATCCGGAATCGGTCGAGAACCTGCCCGATCAGGTCGCCCAATGGCTGGCGCTGCAGGCCTGGCGCTCGGTGCTGCCGGAAGCCGACGAGATGCTGATCGAGACCTTCCCGCGCAACGGCAAATTCTACCTCACCTGCTACCCGTTCGACGGCCGCCTCGCGCACCAGACGCTGGGCATGCTGCTGACCCGCCGGCTCGAGCGGCTTGGAATGCGCCCGCTCGGCTTCGTCGCGGGCGAGTACGCGTTGTCGGTCTGGGCTCTGCGCGATCTCTCGACGCTGGATATGGCGAAACTCTTCGCGCCCGACCTGCTCGGCGCCGATCTGGAAGAGTGGCTGAACGAGAGCATCATGCTGAAGCGCCAGTTCCGGAACTGCGCGATCATCGGCGGCCTGATCGAGACGCGCTTTCCCGGCAAGGAAAAGACCGGGCGGCAGATCACCTTCTCCTCCGACCTCATCTATGACGTGCTGCACGCGCATCAGCCGGACCATTTGCTGATGAAGGCGGCGCGCGAGGATGCGCTCACCGGATTGCTGGACCTGAAGCGCCTGTCCGACCTGCTTCACCGCATCCGCGGCCGTCTGGTGGTGAAGCACCTGGAGCGCGTCTCGCCGCTCGCCGTGCCGGTGCTGCTGGAGATCGGCAAGGAGCCCATCCAGCAGGGCAATGTCGACGAGGAATTGCTGGCCGAGGCGTCGGAAAGCCTCATCGACGAAGCGATGCGGCTTGTCTGACTTTCAAACCTGTCATCCCGGCCGCAGCGAAGCGGAGAGCCGGGACCCAGATTGGCAAACGCCGGTGTGTGGGGCACTGGGTCCCGGCTCAAGGCCGGGATGACATTCGGTGGAATCTGCTAGAAGCGCAGCGTGAACGCCACCGTCGCCATTGCCCGTGACATCGATCTCGCCGGAGCCAGGCTGACGCCCGACCCTTCGGGCGCGCTGTGGTGGGGCGAGGAACGCCTGCTGATCGCCGCAGACCTGCACCTTGAAAAAGGCTCGGCCTACGCAGCGCGCGGCCAGATGCTGCCGCCCTATGACACGCATGCGACGCTCACCCGGCTGGAGGACGCCTGCGCCCGCCTGAAGCCGCGCGAGGTCGTGCTGCTGGGCGACACATTCCACGACCGCAAGGCGGAAGAGCGCCTCGCCGATGACGCGCGCATGCGGCTGACCCGCCTGATCGACGCCGTCGAGAACTGGACGTGGATTCTCGGCAATCACGATCCCGCCCCGCCGCAGGGACTTGGCGGGCGCGTGGCGGAGGAAATCTATCTCGGGCCTCTGGTGCTGCGGCACGAACCGCAGGCGCGGCCTTCGGCGGGCGAGATCGCCGGCCATCTCCATCCCGCCGCCCGCGTTTCGGTGCGCGGCCGCTCGATCCGCCGCCGCTGCTTTGTGACGGATGGCGAGCGCCTCGTGATGCCCGCCTTCGGCGCCTATGCCGGCGGCCTCGATGTGTTCGATCCGGCGCTGCGCAACCTGTTCGCGCCCCAGTTTCACGCCTTCATGCTGGGCAAGGCGGCGGTGCACGCGGTCTCCAGCCAGCGGCTGGCCGCCCGAGCCTAGGCGCGCGGAGGGCCGAACAGGACCGCGCCGGCCGCCTTCAGCGACGGCGCCCGCCGCATATCGGCGAACATGCGCGCCCATTCGTGCAGCGCGATTCGAACAGGGTTCTTCGACGTCATGGGGTGGGCGAGACCGAAGCGCGGCTTTTCGTCGGCGCTCTCCTCAACGAACGTCCCGAACAGACGGTCGAACACGATGAGTACGCCGCCATAGTTCCTGTCGATATAGCGCCCGTTGCAGGCGTGATGCGCGCGGTGGTGCGAGGGGGTGTTGAACACCCACTCCAGCGGACCGAGCTTTCCTATCGCCTCTGTGTGCAGAAAGAACTGAAACGACAGGTTCGCGGCCAGCAGGCCGCCCACCATGAGCGGAGGGAAGCCGGCCAGCAGCAACGGCAGGAACAGCAGCCATCCTCCGGAAAGACCGCTCGTCCAGCCGAGGCGTATGGCGGCCGGCAGCGTCATCTCGTTCGCCGAATGGTGCACCGCGTGGCTCGCCCACAGCCAGCGCACCTCGTGGCTGAGGCGGTGAAACCAGTAATAGGCGAATTCCACCAGCACGAAGGCCACGACCCAGACGCGCCAGTCGCCGAGCGGCAGCTTGTAGGGCGCGACCTCATAGACCGCGAGGAAGACCGCGCCGGTCAGCCCGGCGGACAGCGGCTTCAGCAGCAGATTGCCGGCGGCGACGCCAAAGGACGCCGCGGCGGCGGCAAGGTCGTAGCCCGGCCCGCCTTTGCGCCGCCGCCATGCGAACTCGGCAAGCATCACCGCTGCCAGAAGCAACAGGAAGGCAGGCGAGCGCGGCAGGGTCTCCATCGGCTGTCAGCGCGCCTTGGCTTTTGCGGCGGCGGCCTCGAATTCCGCCTTGGTCGCCACGCCGTCGCCGTTAGCGTCCACCGCGTCGAACGCAGGCGTCGGGCCGTTGGCGAACTCGGCCTCGCTCACCTTGCCGTCGCCGTCGGCATCGAAGCGCGCGATCATCTGTCCCGGCTCCATGCCGGGCGGCATGCGCGAGGCGAAGCGCTTGAGCTGCTGGGTGTCGGCATCGGTCAGATAGCCGTCGCCATCCCGGTCGAGACGCTGGAACTGCTGGGCGCGATAGGCGGCGAACTCTGCCTTGGTCAGCGCACCGTCGCCATTGGCGTCGGCGGCGCGCAGGCGCTCGACGGCTTTGGCGGTGTCCATCTGCTGAGCCGAGGCGGCGCCGAGCGCCAGGGTGGCGGCCAGCGCCGTGACAAGCGTGCGGATCATGAGAGGCTCCTCAATGGAAAAAAGGGGGCGGGCCCTGCCGGTGGGGGGATGGCAGGGCCCGCAGCGCGCGTCAGCGTGTGGGGCACGCGATGACGGCGCCGGCGGCATCCGTGCACGTCACCGTGCGGGTGGCGCCGTTGGTGGAGTCGTAGGTCGTGTTGGCGTTGTAGGTGCCGTTCTCGCCCGTCGCGGTGGTCGTGCGGCCGCCGGCATAGGTGCCATCGGCATTGCGGTGGAACTCGCCGTTGCTTTCCGCCGTGCCGCCATTGGCGCCCTCGGCCTTGAAGCCGGACTTGCGGTCGACTGTGCCGTCGGCGGACCAGGTGGTCACTGCGCCGCGGCAGCCTCGGCCGCGCTCGCCTTCGGCGCAGCTTCCCGACGCGCCGGCGCCGTTGCCTTCGCCGTCGGTGACGACGCCGCGTGCGCCGGCCCGGCGGCCGCCTTCGGGACCGGTGCGGTCAAAGGCTGCGCCGGCCGTCACGCCGCCGGCGGGATTTTCACGCACGAAGCGGCCGCCGCGCGCGTCCGCCGTATCGATGGTCAGGGTGGCGAAGGCGAGCGCCGCGCCAAGGATCGCAAAGGTCTTCATGTGTCGTCTCCGTGGGGTGCGGGCTTTCGGGGGCGGCCCGCCTGTGAGAGGCACATTGAGCGCTGTGTGAAACGCGCCGATGTCGCGCGCCTCTCGCTGTGTAACGAATTGTTCCGCGGCCACGGGCTAGCGTTACGCAGTGTTACACGTTGGGGCTGCGCCGCTGCCGCCTCGCCGGGCTAGGATATGCGGGCCATGGAGACCCCTTCGCTTGTCGCCGTCGTCGAGGACGATCCGGAAATCCGCGCGCTCGTCGCCGGACTCTTCACCCGCGAGGGCTTCGAGGCCGCGCCGTGCAACGGCGGCGAGGCGCTGACCCGGCTGATGGCCGAGCGCCGGCCGGACCTTATCGTCATGGACGTGATGATGCCGGGCGAAGACGGGCTCTCGATCTGCCGCCGGCTCAGCGCCGCCAATGGGCCGCCGATCATCCTCGTTACGGCCCGCTCGGAAGACATCGACAGGATCATCGGGCTGGAGATCGGCGCCGACGATTACGTCGCCAAGCCGTTCCAGCCGCGCGAGCTGGTGGCTCGGGCCCGCGCCGTCCTGCGCCGCACGCGCCCCGCTTTGCTCGCGCCGCCGCCCGAAGCGCCGCGCGAGAGTTTCCGCTTCGAAGGCTGGACGCTCGATCTCGCCGCCCGCGCCCTCGCCGACCCCGGCGGCCGGCCGGTCGAGCTTTCGGCCGGAGACTACGATCTTCTCACCGCGTTCCTGGAGCACCCCCAGCGCGTGCTCAGCCGCGACTTTCTGATGGACTGGACCAAGGGGCGCGATTCCACGCCCTTCGACCGGGCGATCGACGTGGCGCTCTCGCGCCTGCGCCGCAAGCTGGGCGACGATCCCGCGCAGCCGCGCTTCATCCGCACCGTGCGCAATGGCGGCTATCTCTTCGCCGCCGCCGTGACGCGGGGCTGACATGGGTCCGCTCGCCGGCAATCTGTTCGTCCGGCTCGCGGCGGTGTTGCTGGCCGCGCTCGTGCTTTTCAACGTCGCGATGGCGGTGCTCCTCTACGCGCCCCTCGGGCAGGAGCGCAGCGACCTTTATCGCCTGCCCGTCGCGGAACAGGCGCGGGCCATCGTCGAGATCCTCGATCCCGCGCCTCCTGACCAGCGCAGCCGCATTCTCGACGCCGTCAATTCGCGCAATCTCAGCGTGAAGATCGTCGACGCGCCCGCGCGCGGCGAACCGGGCCTTCTCGCCGGGCCGGTGGAGCGCTTCATCTCCAACTACGACGCCGTCTTCAAGGATCGCGATATCTCGGTCGAGCTGCGCCGTCCCGGCATTCTGGCGCGGCTGTTCGGCGGCGAGGACCGCAAATGGGAGCCGAGCCGCCTCTATGTCAGCCTGAGCGACGGGCAGTATGTGCTGTTCGAACCGGCCCAGGCGGCGGTGTTCGACAAGTTTCTGGCGCGCGGTCTTGCAACGATGGGCGTCATCGGCGTGCTAGCGCTGATCGGCCTCGCCCTCGCCGTGCGGCGCACCGCCAGGCCCATCGCCGGCCTCGCCGCGCAGGCGCGGGCTCTGGCGGACAATCTCGACACGCCGGACATCAAGGCGACCGGACCCCGCGAGATTCAGGATCTCGCGCGCGCCTTCAATCACATGAAGGGCCGCATCAGCCGCCTGGTCGCCGAGCGGACGCGCCTGCTTGCCGCGATCGCGCACGATCTACGCACCTATCTGACGCGCCTGCGCCTGAGAGCCGAGTTCATCGAAGACGCCGAGCAGAAAGAGCGGGCGCTGAACGATCTGGCCGAGATGTCCGGGCTCGTGGACGACACACTGATCTTCGCCTCGGCCGACGCCGCCCCGCCTGACCGCTCGGGCCGCTGCGATCTGACCGGCGAGCTCAAACGCTTCGCCGCGATGCGCGCCGAGACCGGCGATGCGATCAGCCTCGCCGCGCCGCCGGACGCGATCTTCGCCGCCATTTCGGAGCTATCGCTGCAGCGCATCCTCTCGAACCTGACCGACAACGCCCTGCGCTATGGCGGCAGCGCGCGGATCTCCGTCGTTCGGACAGGCGGCGATGTCACGGTGATCGTCGACGATGACGGCCCCGGCGTGCCCGAGGCGGAGCTGGCGCGCATGACCTCGCCTTTCGAGCGGCTGGAGTCTTCGCGCGCGCGGGCGAGCGGCGGCGCGGGTCTCGGGCTCGCCATCGTCAGCGCGCTCGCCGCCGCCAATGGCGGCAAGCTGACGCTGGTCAACCGCGACGGCGGCGGCTTCCGCGCGGCGGTGACGCTGCCCGTCGCCTAGTCGCGTTCGCGGAACACGAACGCCGCGCCCAGCCCCATCAGCACGGCCACCAGAATGGCGGCCATGGCATAGAACAGGCTGGAGCGCGTGGCGAAATTATAGAGCGTGCGCTCGATCCCCAGCTTGTCGATCACCAGCGTCGCGGAATAGGCGCTGATCTCCTGCCCGTTGCGGAAGAGATAGGCCTCCACGCGATAGTCGCCGACCGGCACGTTGGCGGGCATGACGACGCGGGTCTGGAACAGCGAAGCGCCGTTCATCTCGACCGCCCCTTCCTCTTCGGCGAACAGCCGGTCGGCGGTGCGGCTGCGGATCAGGGCCTTCTGGAACTCCCCGAGATCGCGGCGCTTGGGGCCGGCCCAGTCCTGGTTGGCGAGCCCGATGCCCTTGCGCTTGAGCACGGCCGGCGCCGCGATGCCGTCGAGCGGACGCGTGCTGGCGAGGAAGTAGAATCCCGGCACGCCTTCGAACGTCACCGAATCGGTATTGAGCCAGATCCCCGAGACGCGGCCGCGCTTGCGCACCGTGGTCGCGCTCGCCGGGCCGCGCACGATGATGACGATGTCGCGCTCGTCCGCGCCGACGAAGGCGTCGGGGGCCTCGATGGTGCCGTAGACGACGAATTCGGCACCGGTGAAGTTGGACGTGATGTGGATGACGTCCTGCGTCAGAGCGACGACCAGCGCCTCCTCGGTCTTGCCGCTGTCCTGCGCGGCGGCAGCGGCGCTGAGCAGCAGCGCGCAGAGGGCGAGGACGCGCTTCACCGCGTCTCCTCCGTCGGCGCGACCGAATAGAGATCGGCCGGCGGCGTGATCAGCTCGATCGCCAGACGCAGCGCCATCGAGACGATCAGAAGCGAGATCATGAGACGCAGATAGTCGGAGCGGATGCGCGCGCCGACGCGGGCGCCGTACTGCACGCCGATCACACCCCCGGCCATCAGGATGACGGCGAGGATGATGTCGACCGTCTGGTTGATCCAGGCATGCAGGAAGGTGGTCAGCGCGGTGATGCAGAGCACCTGGAACAGCGAGGTGCCGATCACCGCCGATGCGGGCATCCTGAGGATGTAGATCATGGCCGGCACCATGATGAAGCCGCCGCCGATGCCCATGATGCCGGAGAGGAAGCCCGAGAGGAACCCGAGCCCCAGCGGCGGCAGCGCCGAGATGTAGAGCTTGGAGACCCGGAAGCGCAGCTTCAGCGGCAGGCCGTGCACCCAGTAATGCTGGGTCGCCTTGGCCCGCGCGGGCGGCGCCCTGCGCGTCTTGAGCAGCGTGCGCACCGCCTCGCTGAGCATCAGGAGGCCGATGGAGCCGAGCAGGCCGACATAGGCCAGCTTGATGACCAGGTCGATCTGGCCGCTTTCCTTGAGCAGCGAGACGATCCACACGCCCAGCACGGTGCCGGGGATGCCCCCTGCGACCAGCACGACCCCCATCTTGAAGTCGACGCTGCGCCGTCCGGCCTGCGCCGCGACGCCCGAAACCGACGAGGCGACGATCTGGCTGGCCCCGGTCGCGACCGCCACCGCCGGGGAGATGCCGGTGAAGATCAGGAACGGGGTCATCAGGAACCCGCCGCCGACGCCGAACATGCCGGTCACGAAGCCGACCGCACCGCCCATCGCGAGGATCAGCCAGATGCTGACCGAGATCTCTGCGATGGGAAGATAGATTTGCATCGGACCGATCGAAACGCCGGGTCGCGAGTATGCCCCCGGCGGCTTAGCAAAAGATGAGGCGCGCCGTTCCTAGAACGGCGCGCCCCCAAATCACACCCTTTCCGGGCGTCACCGTTTGTTACTTCAGTGACGGTACGTCGTTGGCGGCGGCGTTCATCGGCTTGGGCTGGAAGGCGGCGACCGCCTCCTTGGCCTGCTTGACGTCGCCTTCCGGCATCCGGCCCTCAAGGGCGGCGGCGCGGGCGCTGGCGTCGCTGTCGCCCTGGGCGGCGGCGGCGGCGTACCACTTGTAGGCTTCGACCAGGTTCACATCGACGCCAAGACCGCGCTCGTAAAGGATGGCGATGTTGAACTGCGAGTCCTTCAGGCCCAGCTCAGCGGCGGCGAGGAACCACTTGGCGGCCTGCTTGTAGTCGGGCTGGCCGGTGGAGCCGTCGGCGAGGATGACGGCGAGGTTGTACATCGCCTTGCGGTTGCCGGCATTGGCGGCGCGCTCGTACCAGATCGAGGCCTGGCCCAGATCGCGCGGCACGCCGAGGCCGCGCTCGTACAGCACGCCCATGCGGTACTGGGCGGGCGGCAGGCCGGCCTGGGCGGCGCGCAGCATCCACTTGGCGGCTTCCTTGGGGCTCTTCTTGACGCCCTCGCCGTCGGCATAGCGCAGGCCGAGCTCGAACTGGGCGCGCGGGTCGCCGCCTTCGGCATCGGCGTGCAGCTTGGCCATCGGATCGGCCGAGGCTTCGGGTTCGGCCGGAGCCGGCGTCGCTTCGGGTGTCGCTTCGGGCGCCGCAGCCGGGGCTTCGGCGGCAGGGGCTTCGGCGGCGGGCGCTTCAGCAGCGGGGGCAGCTTCCGGCGCAGCGGCGGGCTGTTCGGCCGACGGCTCGGCCGGAGCGGCGCCTTCAGGCTGTGCGGCCGGCTGGCCTTCCATGGCCGGCGGCGGCGGCAGCTCCTCGAACGGCGCTTCGGCGGCAGGCGGGGTAGCGGGCGTCTCGGCCGCCGGCTGGGTCTGCTGCGGCGCCTGCCCCATCTTGGGCTTCACGACGAAGAAGTAGAGCGCGGCGGCCAGCACCAGGATGCCCAGAAGCAGCGCACCAAGACGCACCCAATTCGTGCCCTGGCGCTCTGCGGCGTCGTAGGCGGCGTTGTCGCGGCGGCCGCGGCGGCTGCCCTTGGCGGCGATCGCGTCGGCCTCGGCCGCGGCGGCGGCCTGGGCGGCGCGGCGCGCGGCCGCCAGGAAGTCGTCGGTCTTGCGGGTCGGCGGCTCGTCGGGGCGGCCCAGCACCTCGGCGATAGCGGCTTCCACCTCGTCCGGCTCCTGCGCCGGGACCGCACGATGCACTTCGTCGGCGGTCAGCGACGCAAAATCGTCCTCGTCGGTGTCCTCAAAGGGCGGCAGATCGTCTTCATCGTCGAACGGCAGATCGTCCGCCGCCATGTCTTCCGCCATCGGCGGCGGAGGCGCCGCTTCCATGACGGGCGGCGCGGCGGCGACCGTTTCAGCACGGTCGTCGAAATGGGGCGGCGGCAGATCGTCGGCGGCCTGCGGCGTCTGTTCCAGCGCTTCCAGACGGCGCAGCGCGAACTCAAGCTGGCCCTGCAGAGCGGCCAGCGTGTCGCGCTGACGCTTTTCGCTGGCTTCGACGCGCTGGCCGACGCCGCGCAGCGCTTGCTCGACGGTCGAGGCCGCCTCGCCCTGGCGGCGTTCGGCATGGCCGATCTGCACCGCAAGGGTCTGCAGGTTCTGTTCGATCGCCGCGACGCGGTTCGCGGTTTCGGCGTCGGGGGCGGAGGCGCCGCCCTGGCCGCTTTCCATCCGGCGCAGCAGTTCGGCGTTGGTGTTGGCGGCGCTGTCCGCGATGGCGCGGACGGCGGCCAGCTCCTCGCCCAGCGCGTCGAGACGCTGGGTCTGGGCGGCGAGACCGGCGGCGGAATCGGCGGCGCTGACGCGCAGGGCGTCGAAGTCGGGATCGGAGACGAAGCTGGCGGGCTCGCCCGCCCGGCTTTCCAGCGCTTCGATGCGGCGGGCGTGATCGGCCACCGCGACGGCATGACCGGCGATGCCTTCCTGAATGCGGGCGGCAAGACGCTGCTCGGCGTCGGCGAGACGCTGGTCGGCGGCGCGCAGCGCATCGTCCAGCGCGCCGAGGCGGCCGTCCTGCTGGCGGGTGCGGGCGTCGAGCGCCTTCAGCGCATCGTCATGCGTCTTGAAGAGATTGCCGTGGGCCAGCAGCGTCGTCGCGTGAGCCGCCGTCGCCTCGTCCTGCGCCTTGGAGGGCGCGGGCTCTGCCGAGCGGTCTTCCCAACGCTGGACAAGCTTGACCAGCGTGTCCTTGAGGTTGCGGGCAGTTTCGGCGTTGCGGGCCTCCAGCGCGCCGAGGCGATCGGCCATGGCGCGGTATTCGCCGTCCTGACGGCCGGTCACCTTGGCGAGCGCGGTTTCGGCGTCGCGCTGAGCGGCGCCCTGGCGCTGATCGAGATCGTTCAGCCGCTGCAGCAGCGCCTTGATCTCGCCGGCATGCTGGGCGGCGGTGTCGTCGACCGACTTCTTCAGCTCGCGGGCCGCCGAGGTCTGGCGCTCCTCGAAGCCGGCAAGACGCTCGGCGATGGCGGCGAGCGAGGCGTTGACCGCGGTGGAGGTCTCGTTGGCGCGCTGATCGGCCTGCGCGGCCTGGGACTTCAGCGACGCGATGGTGGCTTCGAACGAGTCGAAGGCGCCGCGGGCGCGATCCTGTTCGGCGGCGCTGAGCGCCGATTTGCTCTCGAAGGCGGCGAGACGCTCGGCGATCTGGCCAAGACCCGTCGCCAGATCGCGCGCGGTTTCGTTGGCGCGGGCTTCGGCTGCGGAGGCCTGGCTGCGCAGATGCGCGACCTGAGCTTCCAGCGCGGCCATCATTTCGCGGGCGCGGCCGCTGTCCTGACCGATCAGGCCGTGACGCTCATCCAGCCCGTTCAGGCGGCCCGACAATGCGGCGAAGGAGGAGGTGACGGCGTTGGCGGATTCCAGCGCGCGCTGTTCGGCGGTGGCGAGCTGGCGCTTGATTTCGGCGAAGGTGGAATCGACGGCGGTCGACTGGTTCTGCTCCAGCGTCGAAAGGCGCTGGGTGAGGGCCGAGATCGCCTTCTCCAGATCGCCATCGGTCGCCGAAGCGCGGTTGGCGGCGGCGTCGACGCGCTCCTTGAGTTCGCCGATGGCCTTCTGGAAGGCGGGAACGATGTCGCTGGCGGCGTCGGCCTTTTGCGAGGCCTCTTCCAGCTTCTGCATCATGCCGCCGACCGAACGCTCCAGGCTTTCGAAGGCGTGGGTCTGTTCGCGGGTGGAGGCGTCGAACGCCTCGGCCGCCGCGCGCATCGCGCTGTCGGCGGCGCTCTTCAGGCGGTCGGCGGATTCCAGCCGGTCGGCGATGGCGGCGACCGCCTTGTCGAGCTGTTCGACCGCCGCATACTGGCGGCGCTCGGCTTCCTCGATCCGCCGGTGCAGATCGGCGAAGGCGCCGCCGGGTTCCCCGCCATAAGGGGCGTTGTACCCGGTCTCGCGCGGCCGGTTCCCCGGCACCCGCGAATAGCCATAACCGCTTTCGTCACGGCGCAAATACGATCCCGCGCTCATTTCGCCGGCTCCTTGATCCGGCGGCGCGCCGAACTCCTGCGCCCCGCCCCCCGTGCGTTCCGCGATGAGGGATTGAAGCCAGTCTTCGAGAGGCACGCCCGCCCGTTCGGCTGCGCGGCGCGCAGCCTCCCTCAGTTCTGGCGGAATGCCCGACACGTTCCATGGAACGCGCGATCTCATGTCTGGCCTTATCCCGGATCCCATCCGGTAACGGTGGTTAACCCCTAACTCCCCCTTCAGGCTGCCGTGGCGGGCGCGACGAATCGCTTTCCCGCCTGGTTCCCTCCGGCCGTCCCACGTTGGGACGTTTGGCGTTAATGACAGGTTAAAAGTTAACGCCCGGCGTTAACCTTGGTGACCGCTGGCTTAGGAAAGGTGAAAATCCGGGCCGCTCAGGCGACGCCGGCGGCCTTGAGATGCGGCTTCAGCCGGCCGGCCGCCCAGAGCCCCGCCATGCGGAAATCGCTGACCAGCGACCACAGCGGATAGGTGAAGGTCGCCGGCCGGTTGTGCTCGATGAAGAAATGGCTGACCCAGGCGAAGCCATAGCCGCCGACCGCCGCGCCGATGAAGAACCACGGCGACACCGCCACCCCCGCCGCCACCGAGGCGATCGCCACGGCGCTGCCGGCATAGTGCATGGCCCGGGTTTCCTTCTTGGCGTGCTCCTGGAGATAGAAGGGCCAGAAGTCGCGATAGCTGCGGATCGGGTGCTGCGCGCGATTGGGGGTGAGGGCGGCGTCGGACATGGGCTTAGAATGTGACCTCTCGCCGCAGCGCCATCAAGGCCGTTCCGCGCACAGTGTATATGCCATGAGCCATTCCCCCGATCCCGATCCCGCCGAACCCCAGACGCCGGACGAGGTCCCGCCGGCTGCGCCCGAGGAACCGGCCGCAGAGCCGCAGGAGATCCCCGCCGAGCCGCCGGCGGAAGACCCGCCCCCCGAAGGCGCGGCCAAGACCGGGGGCTTCTGGGCGCGCATGCAGACCACCGCCAAAAAGGTCGCCAGCGCCACCAAGGATGCGGCCGTCAAGGTCGGCCACGTCACGGCCGAAGTGGCGCGCGAGACCGTCCATGTCGCGCGCGACGGCGCGGCGGAAACCGCCAGCATGGCCAAGCACACCGTCTCGCATTTCGACGAGGTGCGCAGCCAGACGGGGGCCGCCTTCGCCAAGGTCGGCAAGTCGGTCGGCGAGACCACGGCGGGCATCGCCCGTTCCGCCAGCGCCACCATCGCCACGGCGTCGGCGGACGCGGTGAAGGCGCTGGTGCGCAACATCAACGAGGCGCTGCCCTTCGTCGAGCGCGCCGGGTACCGCGTCGCGGAAATCGAACTGGGCCTTTCGGTGCCGCCCAAGGTGGTGATGCACCTCATCCTGGACGACGAGGTCAGCGACGAGGTGCGGGCCGCGCTGCTGAAGGACGCCGAGGGCAAGTGGTTCACCCGCCAGCTCATCGAACGCCTGCACAATGTCCGCCAGATCCAGCGCGCGACCAATTTCGTCGGCATGGCGTTCGACGAGATCGAGGTCGAGATCGCCCTGATCCCCTCGGTGATCCTGCATTACCGCAAATCGCATGGGGCGGGAAAACTGACGGTCGACTCCCCTCTTGCCGATGCCGTGCAGGCGGCGGAAGACGCGGCGGAAGCCGCCGAAATGTCGGACCCCGTCGTCGCGCAGACCGCGACCGAGCCCGAACCCGAAGTCGGCATCGACGTCACGCTCAAGGCGCCGAAAAAGCGCAAGACGCAACAGGACCCCGAGCCGGAGTGACGTTAACGTAAACTCACCCAAAATTGACGTTGCCGCTTACGTCAATGAAGGCTAATCTCTCCCCAAGGGTGGGTCACACACCCATCGAATTCGGATCGACAGGGAGAGTGTGATGAAGACCAGTTTCTCGATCAGCGAGCTCGCGCGCGAATACCAGATCACCCCGCGCGCCATTCGTTTCTATGAATCGGAAGGCATGATCGCGCCGGCCCGTCAGGGCCAGACCCGCATCTTCTCGGGCCGCGACCGCGCCCGGCTCGGCCTGATCGTCCAGGGCAAGCGCGTCGGCTTCTCGCTCGCCGAGATCCGCGAAATGCTCGACCTCTACGACATCGGCGACGGCCAGGTGACGCAGCTCAAGGTCAGCCGCAAGAAGTTCGCCGACCGCATCGTCGCGCTCGAGCAGCAGCGCATCGACATCGACGCCTCGATCGAAGGGCTGAAGACCTCGATCGCGTGGATGGACGAGCGCATCAAGTCGGGCGAGGAAGCCGAAGCCCGCGACAAGTCGATGAACCTTGTCGGTTACGGCGTGATGCCCCGCACCGGCACCTGAGTTCCGGCGCCTGAACCCTCCTGTCATGCCCGCGAAGGCGGGCATCCACCTGCTGCACCTGGCCGCGGATGCCCACCTTCGCGGGCATGACATCTTGAGATAAACAGATACGCACAAACGCCTGCGCACCGCAGCAGGCGCATGGAGAGAGCTATGCCCACCTACAAGGCCCCGCTGCGCGACTACCGCTTCATCCTGAACGAGGTTCTGCAGATCCAGAACTACGCCAATCTCGACGGCTTCAGCGAGGCGACGCCCGACCTTGTCGATGCGATCCTCGAGGGCGCGGCGCAGCTGGCCGAAGACGTGC
>JAKOQZ010000249.1 GCA_029778105.1 Pseudomonadota bacterium
CGCGGCCTCAAAATGAAAAGGCCCCGCCGGATGGCAGGGCCTTTCGAAATCTCAGATCGGATCGCCTCAGGCGGCCTTCGCCTCGGCGGCCTTCTTGGCGGCCTTGGCCACTTCGCGCTTGATGCGGCGGGCGGCGGGCGACAGGGCGGCGTCACGGGCCTTGCCGAGGAACGCGTCGAGCCCGCCGACATGGTCCAGCGTGCGCAGCGCGTTGGCCGAGATCTTCAGGTTGAACGACTTGCCCAGCGCTTCCGACGGCACCGAAACCTCGAACAGGTTCGGCAGGAAGCGGCGCTTCGTCTTGTTGTTGGCGTGGCTGACATTGTGGCCAACCTGGACGTCCTTGCCCGTCAGTTCGCAGCGGCGCGCCATGGTGTGATCCTCGAAACAATTCCAAACATGAGCCGGGCCGCTGCGGTCCTCGCGCGGCGCCTGCCCCTCAAGAGGCGCGCGGTGTAGGGAAAACGGCCCGTTCTGTCAAGTTTGCAGGAATCGGGCGAGCAGCCGCTCCGCCGCCGCCGGAGGGGTTATGCGTCCGGCCGACACATCGGCCTCAAGTCTTTGAGTTTCCTTGGCGATATCCTCGTCCGCCGCCAGCGCCGCCAGCAGCCCGTCGCGCAGCGCCGCCGCCATCCAGGCCAGCGCCTGTTCCTGCCGCGCGGCTTTCAGCCCGCTTTCGCCCAGAAGCGCCCGGAATTCGCCGATTCCCGCCCAGACCTCCGCGATCCCCTTTTCCTCCAGCGCCGAGACCAGCAGCACCGGCACGGTCCAGCCCTTGTGCTTGGGCCGCATGAGATGCAGCGCCCCCTTCAGGTCCGCCGCCGAGCGCCGCGCGGCAGGCAGCAGATCGCCATCGGCCTTGTTCACCACCACCATGTCGGCCAGTTCCATGATGCCGCGTTTCACCCCCTGCAGCTCGTCGCCGCCGCCCGGCGCATGGATCAGCACGAACAGATCGGTCATGTCGGCGACCGCCGTTTCCGACTGCCCCACCCCCACCGTCTCGACCAGCACCACGTCGAACCCGGCGGCCTCGACGGCCAGGATCGCCTCGCGCGTCCGCCGCGCCACGCCGCCCAGCTCCTCGCCGGCCGGCGAGGGCCGGATAAAGGCGTTGCGGTCGCGCGACAGCCGCTCCATCCGCGTCTTGTCGCCCAGGATCGAGCCGCCGGAGCGGCGCGACGAGGGGTCGACCGCCAGCACCGCCACCTTGTGCCCCGCGGCGGTCAGATAGGTGCCGAACGCCTCGATAAAAGTCGATTTTCCCGCCCCCGGCGTGCCCGACAGGCCGACCCGGATGGCGCCGCCGCTCTGCGGCAGAATCGCCTCCAGCAGGGCGTCGGCGGCGGCGCGGTCGGCCGGACGCGTCGATTCGATCAGCGTGATCGCCTTGGCGAGCGCGCGGCGGTCGCCGGAAGCGAGGCGGCTGGCGAGAGAGTCGGAACCTGACATCACATCCCAAATGACGGGGAATTCAGGTGCCCCGCAAGCATCTCGTCGCCACATTCACCCCCTATTCAGACGGTTAACCGCTTATCGCGGACAGGCAACCGGCCCCCAGCGCCAGGAGTTTCACCGCCATGAAGACACAGATCCTCGCCGCCGCCTTCGCAGTCCTCGCCAGCGGCGTGGGCGCGGCCCAGAGCCCGGCTCCCGCGCCGGCGGCCTCGCCCGACTACACCATCACCGCCGTCTACAACGTCTCGCTGCTCGGCCTGTCGGTCGGCCAGATGCGCCTTGAGATGACGCTCAAGGACGGCGCCTACGAGACCAAGGTCTATGTCGAGCCCAAGGGCCTCGCCTCCACCTTCACCTCAAACACGGTCAGCGCCGTGGCCCAGGGTCTGGGCCAGATGGGCACGCTGAAGCCGCGCTATTCCTGGGTTCAGCAGATCTCGACCAAGCGCACGCAGACCGTCACGCTCACCTTCGCCGACGGGGCCGCACCCGCCGTCAATGCCGAGCCCGTCTATACCAACATCGAAAACCCCGCGAGCGACGCCCAGAAGGCCGCCGCCGTCGATCCGGTCAGCGGCTTCGTCTCGATGATGCTGCTGCCCACCGCCGGCCCGGGCGACAAGGCCTGCGGCGACACCATCCAGATCTTCGACGGCAAGCGTCTCTACGCCTTCGACATGTGGTCCGACGGCGTGAAGGACGTGAAGCGCGGCACCGGCGGCTATAACGGCCCGGCGCTGCACTGCGTCGCCTCCTATCGCCGCATCGCCGGCTGGGGCGACAAATATCTGGCGCGCAAATCCGACACCAAGGTCGAATCCTATTTCGCGCCCATCGGCAAAGGCCCCAATGGCGGCCCCGCCTTCTATCTGCCGGTGCGCCTGTGGGGCGATGCGGAAGTGGGCGACGTCGTCGCCATCCCCGCCTCCGTCACCATCAACGGCAAGGACTGGGGCACCTTCTTCGCGGAAGGCGGCTAGATCTCGACCACGATCTTGCCGACCGCCTGACGCTCCAGCACCGCCTTCAGCGCGGCCGGAGCCTCGGCGAGTGGCACGATCCTGCCGGGCTCCAGCCTCAGCTTGCCCTCGGCGAACCAGGCGAGCAGCTGGCGGATGTTGTCGGCCGCCACGGCCGGCTCGTGCATCATGCTGAAACGCGCCAGATCGACGCCGACAAGGCTCGATCCCTTCAGCAGCGCCAGATTGACCGGCAGGGCGGGGATCGATCCGGCCGCGAAGCCGACCACCAGATGCCGGCCCTTCCAGGCGAGCGAGCGGAACGCCGTCTCCGTCAGCGCGCCGCCGACCGGATCGAACACGACATTCACGCCCTTGGGGGCCAGCGCCTTCAGCGCCTCGCGCCAGTCCGCGGCGCTGGAATCCACCGTCTCGTCCGCGCCCGCCGCCACAGCGGCCGCGCGCTTCTCGGCGCTTGAGGCGGCCCCGATCACCCGCGCGCCCATGATCTTGGCGACCGTGACCGCCGCCGTGCCCGTGCCGCCGCCCGCGCCCAGCACCAGCACCGTCTCGCCGGGCTGCAGCGCGGCGCGGTCCTTCAGCGCGTGGATCGCGGTCGCGAAATTGGTGCGGAACACCGCCGCCTGCGCGAAGCTCATCGAATCCGGGATGGGCAGCGCGCCCATCGCATGAATGACGGCGTATTCGGCGAAACCGCCGGTAAAGCCGCCGCCGATCACCCGGTCGCCCGCCTTCAGTCCCGTCACGCCCTCGCCCAGCGCATCCACGACGCCGGCGAATTCTCCGCCCGGCGCGAACGGCAGCGGCGGCTTCACCTGATAGCGGCCCTCGGCGACCAGCGCGTCGACGAAGCCGACGCCCGCCGCCTTCACCGCGATGCGCACCTCGCCCGGCCCCGGCTGGGGCGTCGGCACCTCTTTGACGGCGATGGCTTCAACCGGCCCGAAAGCCTCCACGATGGCGGCGCGCATGGCGTTTCTCCCGTTTCTTTGAACCGGAAATCACCACGCCTGCCGCACCGTCAGTCAAGCCGTGCGGACGGCTCAGTCGTCGCCGTCGTCCAGCAGCAAGGACGGCGCGCCGGTCTCGATGGTCTCGACGTCTTTCAGCTTGCGCGACACGGCGCGCGTACGCTTGCCGGCTTCGTCCACCGTATTCTGCGCGGTCTCAAGCTGCTTCTTCAGCTTGTCCCAGACCTGTCCGTATTTCTCGAACTCGGCCTTGGCCTCGCCCAGCACGCGCCAGACCTCCGACGAGCGCTGCTGGATGGCGAGCGTGCGGAAACCCATCTGCAACGAGTTCAGCAACGCCGCCAGCGTCGTCGGCCCCGCCACCGCCACGCGATGCTTGCGCTGCAATTCGTCCACCAGACCGGCGCGGCGGATGACCTCGGCGAACAGCCCCTCGCCCGGCAGATAGAGAATGGCGAAATCCGTGGTCGCCGGCGGGCTGACATATTTCTCGGAGATCGAGCGCGCCTGCAGGCGGATCGCCTGTTCGATCGCCTTGCCCGCCGCCTCGATGCCGGCCGCGTCGCCCAGTTCCTGCGCGCCCAGCAGACGCTCATAGTCTTCGACCGGAAACTTGGCGTCGATCGGCAGCCAGATCGGCGCGCCGCCTTCGCCGCCGGGTAAGCGGATCGCGAAATCGACGCGGTTGCCGCCGCCGGTCACCGGCACCTGCTCGGCGAACTGATCGGCCGCCAGCAGGGTCGACAGCACGGCGCCCAGCTGCATCTCGCCCCAGCCGCCGCGCGTCTTCACATTGGTCAGCACGCGCTTCAGATCGCCGACGCCGAGCGCCAGCGTCTGCATCTCGCCGAGCCCGCGCTGCACGTTCTCCAGCCGCTCGCTGACCAGCGCAAAGCTCTCGCCAAGCCGCTTCTCCAGCGTGCCCTGCAGCTTTTCCTCCACGGTCGCCCGCATCTGCTCCAGCTTGGCCTCGTTGGCCTCGCGCAGCGCGCCCAGCTGGCGCTCCATCGCGTCGCGCAGCGCCTGCTGACGTGTCTCGTTGGCCTCCGTCAGCGCCGCGATGCGCTGCTCCACGCTGGCCAGCGCATCGCGCGTGCCGCTCTGGAAGGCGGCGAAGTCTTGCTTCAGGCTCTCGCCGAAACCCGTCACCGACTTGCCCACCGCCATGCGCAAGGTCTCGGCGGCGAGGTTCTGCGCCGCGGCGAACGCATCCATGCGCGTCTCCACGCCGCTGCGTGTCGTGGCGAGGCCCTCGTTCAGCGACCGGCCCAGCGTCGCCACCTGGCTGACGAGCTCGCCGCGCAGCCCTGCGCCGCGCTCGTCTGCCTCGCGCCGCATGACGGCGGTTTCGTCGCGGATCGTGCGGTCGGTGCGCTGCACCTCTTCGCCCAGCCGCGCCACCTGCCCTTCCAGGCCCGCCGTCGCGCCGCTGCGCAGCCAGGCAAGGCATGCGAACAGCGCGCCCAGCGCCGCCAGCCCCACCGCCCCGGCGGCCAGGATCACGAGAAGCTGAAGATCGCCCGCTCCGCCCTCATCCGCGCGCGGCTGCGGCGCCGGAACGCCGGTCACGGCGGCGACCGGCGGGGGCGGCGGAACCGGCGCGGCAGCCGGCAGTTCCGCGCGATCCGGCAAGGCGAATGCGGGCGGCGCGTCAGCCGTGACGGCGGGCGGCGGCGGGGCGGGTTTGGCTTTGGCCATCAGAACGGCGAATCGGTCGACACGGCCGTCAGTCTAGCCCGCCCCTTGCGCCGCTCGGGATCAAACCCGACTTGTGTTAGTATGGACCTCCAGAGAGCGGCCCTTCGCCGCCCTCGCGAGCAAGGATTACCCGCCATGGCCAAACGCTCTTTGTCCGCCTTGATCGTCGCCACCCTGATCGCCGGCACCGCCGCAGCCGCCGACGCGCCCAAGGCGCCGGCCGGCTATGTCCTCACCGGCGAAACGAAACACTGCCTCCAGACGCGCCGCATCGACAGCCTCAGGATCATCAACGAAAGCCAGATCCTGGTGGAGATGTCGAACGGCGAGGCCTATCTGCAGCAACCGCGCAGCTGCTCCAAGCTGCGCAAGAGCTATGCCTTCGTCTACGACGCGACGATGGGCACGCTCTGCGACACGACCGCGATCACGCTGCACGACACGACGCCGGATTTCGGCCTGACGGGCGTGTGCATCTTCGACGACTTCCGCAAGCTCGAAAAGCAGAGCGCGGCGGCCGATTAGGCCGCCGCCGTCTTCTTCTGCGCCCGGATCAGCGCCAGCACCTCGGCGGCCGCCGCCGGGATGTTGGTGCCCGGCCCGAAGATCGCCGACGCGCCGGCCTTGTAGAGCGCGTCATAGTCCTGCGCCGGAATAACGCCGCCGCAGACGATCAGGATGTCGTTCGCGCCCTGCTTCTTCAGCGCCTCCGACAAGAGCGGCACCAGCGTCTTGTGGCCCGCCGCCAGCGACGACACGCCGATCACGTGCACGTCGGCGTCGATGGCGTCCTGCGCGACTTCCTCAGGCGTCTGGAACAGCGTGCCGACATCCACATCAAAGCCGATATCGGCGAAGGCCGTCGCGATCACCTTGGCGCCGCGGTCGTGCCCGTCCTGGCCCATCTTGGCGACCAGCATGCGCGGGCGGCGGCCTTCTTCCTTGGCGAACGCCGCGACATCGGCCTGGATCTTCGCGTAGCCCTCGTCGCCTTCATACGCCGCGCCATACACGCCGCTGATCGTGCGGATATCGGCGCGGTGACGGCCGAACGCCGCCTCCATCGCGTCCGAGATTTCGCCGACCGTCGCACGCGCCCGCGCCGCGTTCACCGCCAGCGCCAGCAGATTGGCGTCGCCCTTCGCGCCTTCGGTCAGCGCCTTCAGCGCGGCGTCGCACGCCGCCTGATCGCGCGTGCCCTTCACTTTCTGCAGGCGCGCGATCTGCGCGATGCGCACCGCATCGTTGTCGATGTCGCGCACTTCGATGGGGTCTTCTTCCTTCAGGCGGAACTTGTTCACGCCGACGATCACTTCCTCGCCGCGATCAACACGCGCCTGACGGCGCGCCGCCGCTTCCTCGATGCGCAGCTTGGGCATGCCGGCCTCGACCGCCTTGGTCATGCCGCCCATGTCCTCCACTTCCTTGATCAGCGCCCGCGCCGCAGCGGCCAGCGACTGCGTGAGATGCTCCACGTAGTACGAGCCGCCCAGCGGATCGACCACCTTGGTCACGCCCGTCTCGTTCTGGATGACGAGCTGCGTGTTGCGCGCCACGCGGGCCGAGGTGTCGGTCGGCAGCGCGATGGCCTCGTCATAGGCGTTGGTGTGCAGCGACTGCGTCCCGCCCAGCACGGCGGCCAGCGCCTCCAGCGTCGTGCGGATCACGTTGTTCAGCGGGTCCTGCTCGGTCAGCGACACGCCGCTCGTCTGGCAATGCGTGCGCAGCATCAGGCTCTCGGCCTTCTTGGCGCCGAAGCCCGTCATGATCTCGCCCCAGATCAGGCGCGCGGCGCGCAGCTTCGCGACTTCCATGAAGAAGTTCATGCCGATGGCGAAGAAGAACGACAGCCGCCCCGCAAAGGCGTCCACGTCCATGCCCTTCGCCAGCGCGGCGCGCACATATTCCGCGCCGTCGGCCAGCGTGAAGGCCAGCTCCTGCACCTGCGTCGCGCCGGCCTCCTGCATGTGATAGCCGGAGATCGAGATCGAGTTGAACTTCGGCATGTTCGCGGCGGTATAGGCGATGATGTCCGCGATGATCCGCATCGAGGGCGCGGGCGGATAGATATAGGTGTTCCGCACCATGAACTCTTTGAGGATGTCGTTCTGGATCGTGCCGGCCAGCTTGTCCGGCGTCACGCCCTGCTCTTCGGCGGCGACGATATAGTTGGCGAGAATGGGGATCACCGCCCCGTTCATCGTCATCGACACCGACATTTTGTCCAGCGGAATGCCGTCGAAGAGGATCTTCATGTCCTCCACGCTGTCGATCGCGACGCCGGCCTTGCCCACATCGCCCGCCACGCGCGGATGGTCGCTGTCATAGCCGCGATGCGTGGCGAGATCGAACGCGACCGACACGCCCTGCTGACCGGCCGCCAGGTTCTTGCGGTAGAAGGCGTTGGATTCTTCCGCCGTCGAGAAGCCCGCATACTGGCGCACCGTCCACGGACGGCCCGCATACATCGTGGCGCGCACGCCGCGGGTGAACGGCATGAAGCCGGGCAGCGAGTCGGTGCCTTCCAGCCCCTCCAGATCGGCCGCCGTATAGAGCGGCTTGATGTCGATGCCTTCCGGCGTCTTCCACACCAGCGTGTCGGGCGAAGCCTTCAGCTCCTTCTCCGCCAGCTTCTTCCAGTCGTCGATGGTCTTGCCGGTCATGGCGTCAGGCTCCCGGCGGTTGATCCGCCGTCTCGAAATTGCAATGCGGGCTGACTTAATCCCGCAGGCCGGAAAGGGTCAAACGCACCCGCTTGCCGTAAGGGGAAAGGCCGCCCACTTGCTGCCCAACTCTTCGCTAGTCTCCACGGCGGCAAATGCCACAGCATATTGGGGATGACATGCTTCGCCGCAGCCTTGCGCTTCTCGCCGCCGCTTCCACGCTGGCGCTTCCGGCCCTCGCCTGGGACGACCCGATCGCCAACGAAATCCAGAGCCGGATGATGGAGCAGCAGCAAAAGTCCATCGACGAATTCGTCGCCGACCAGCAGGCCTGGGGCGGCGAGGACGACGAGGACTACGCCTATGAAGAGCCGCCGGCCTACAGCGAGGAGGAATGGATGGACTGGGCGGCCGAAGGCGACAGCGCCGCGGCCGCACGGCTGGCCGACGACCCCGCCTATCAGGCTTTCGTCAACGGCCAGTGGCTCCACGTTCCCCCCGCCAAGGCGAGCAAGGAGGCTTGTTCGGTGATGTTCCTGCGCGGCGGCGTGGGCGCGATGATCCTCGCGACCGGCGACGCAAAGGACCCCGCCATCCTCGCCTTTTTCGGCCGGAACGTGCCGAAGCCGGCGAAACTTGTGGAGACCAGGGCCACGCTGTCGCAGACCGGCGCGAGCCCCGCGACGGTGCGCGTGTTCAACGCGACGCTGCCCTGGCTGGACGGATACGGCATCGTCTTCTTCGCCGTGCCGTCGCTCCAGGCCGCCATCGACGGCATGGTCGAGGCGCAGGCGTTCGACGTCGCGATGGACGGTCAGTCCGTCGTCGAAGTCGCCTGGACGGGCGGGCTTGGCGCGCGAGATCAGTTGAGCGCCTGCATCTCTGCACGCCGCTAGGGTGTTGAAGGCGTTAAAGCCGCGCGGCGCAGCGTCTTCACCTGTGTAAACGCGAACGGCCCCGGCAGGCGGTCACGCACAACATCTCGTGCGTGAACGAACCGGGCCAACCGCGATGTCAGCGATTCGGACATGCTCCGTTCCGATCGGGTTCCCCGCGTTCACCATGCGCGCCGCAACGCGCGTTAATCTGTCGCCTCGCACCCGCGCGTAAACGCACATGGTTAATGCGCGCGAAACCATTCTGCGGCTTTTGCACAGGGCGAACGGCGCCCGCTGCAGGCTCCGTAACGTCACGCGTTAACGCCGCGCGCCGCCCGTCCGGCAGGAAATGTGAAGGACGCATGGCGTCTGGATGTCGGAACCACCACATCTCGTGCGTGAACGAATCGCGGCAACGTGCGGGTCAGTGATTCGGGCATGCTCCGTTCCGCTCAGGTTCCGCCGATTCACCACGACGGCGCGATTGGCGTTAACGCCTGAATTTAGCTAGGAAAGCGCCGCGTTCGTAAATTCTCATGGTTAACGGCCGTCAAGATTTGCACGGCCCCAAAGGCAGCATGACCCAGTCCTTCGAAATGCCGGCTTCCGAACGCGTCATCGGCGTTCTGGGCCCCACCAATACCGGCAAGACCCACTATGCGATCGAGCGCATGCTCGCCCATCGCACGGGCATGATCGGCCTGCCGCTGCGCCTGCTCGCCCGCGAGATCTACGATCGCATCGTTGCGGTCAAAGGCGCCGATGCGGTCGCGCTGATCACGGGCGAGGAAAAGATCGTCCCGAAAAGTGCGCAGTACTGGGTGTGCACGGTGGAATCGATGCCGCTCGGAGTCGGCGTCGAATTCCTCGCGGTCGACGAAATCCAGATGTGCGCCGATTACGAACGCGGCCACATCTTCACCGACCGCCTGCTGCATGCGCGCGGCACGCACGAAACGCTGTTCCTCGGCGCGGAAACGATGCGCGGCCTTATCCAGCGCCTCGTGCCGCATGCGCAGTTCATCACGCGCCCGCGCTTTTCCGATCTCGCCTATACCGGCGCGAAGAAGCTGACCCGCCTGCCCCGCCGCAGCGCCATCGTCGCCTTCAGCGCGAACGACGTCTACGCCATCGCCGAACTCATCCGCCGCCAGCGCGGCGGCGCGGCGGTGGTGATGGGCGCGCTCAGCCCGCGCACGCGCAACGCACAGGTTGCGCTCTACCAGTCGGGCGAGGTCGATTTCATCGTCGCGACCGACGCCATCGGCATGGGCCTCAACATGGACATCGACCATGTGGCCTTCGCGAGCCTTGAAAAATTCGACGGCGAGACGACGCGCAATCTCAGGCCGCAGGAGCTCGCCCAGATCGCCGGCCGCGCCGGCCGCCACATGAATGACGGCACGTTCGGCGTCACCAACGACGCCAGCGAGATCGACCCCGCCACGATCGAAGCCATCGAGAGCCACCGCTTCGATCCGGTGCGCGTCGCCCAGTGGCGCAATTCGAAACTCGACTTCGGCTCGCTCGAGCGCCTGCTCGCCAGCCTCGATGCGCTGCCGACGCAGAAGGGACTTCAGCGCATCCGCCCGTCCACCGACCTGATCGCGCTGCGCATCATGAAGGACGTGCCGGAAGTCGCCGCCCAGGCCGCTACGCCCGACGACGTACGCCTGCTGTGGGATGTCTGTCAGGTGCCGGACTTCCGCAAGATCACCATCGACGAGCATTGCCGCCTTCTGGTGAAGCTCTATCACTTCCTCGCCACCGGCCCGCGCCGCATCGGCGACGACTGGATGGCCTCGCAGATCGACGCGCTCGACAACGCCGAAGGCGAGATCGACACGATCCAGACGCGCCTCACCCATGTGCGCACCTTCGCCTATGTCGCCAACCGCGCCGACTGGCTGGTCGACGGCGCGAAATGGCAGCAGCGCACGCGCGAGATCGAGGACAAGCTCTCCGACGCGCTGCACGAAAAGCTGACCGAGCGCTTCATCGACCGCCGCACGTCGAAACTCATGCGCCGCCTGCGCGAGGACGAGGAATTCGCCGCGACGGTCAACGAGAACGGCGACGTTCTGGTGGACGATGAATATATGGGCCGGCTTGAGGGCCTGCGCTTCGCCGCCGATCCGCGCGCGCTCGGCGAACATGGCCGCGCGCTGAAGGCTGCCGCCTTCCGTGGGCTGCAGGGCGAACTCGCCAGCCGCGCCTTCCGCATCGCCAATGCCGAAGACAAGGAGTTCAGCCTCACCGAACACGGCCGCATCTGGTGGGACGGCGCCATCGTCGCCCAGCTCGAGCCCGGCCCTGCGGCGCTGAAGCCGCGCGTCACGCTGCAGGCCGACGAACAGATCACCCCGACCGCCTGGACGCGCGCTGAAGGCCGCGTGCGCGAATGGGTCGAAAGCCGCATCGCGCATGTGCTCAAGCCCCTGTTCGAGCTGCAGTCGGCGGTCGACGCCGAAGGCGAGGCGGCGCTGCCCTCGCAGGCGCGCGGCTTCGCCTTCCGCCTCAGCGAGACCATGGGCTCGCTCGACCGCGAGAGCGTGCGCACCGAGGCCGAACGCCTGCCGCCCGCCGACCGCGCGGCCCTCAGGAAGCTCGGCGTCAAGTTCGCCCGCTTCTCCATCTTCATGCCGGCGCTGGTGAAGCCCGAGGCGGCGCGCCTGATGGGTCTGCTCACCGCCGTGAAGGCCGGCGTCACGCCGCTGCCGCGTCTGCCCAATGCCGGCCTCACGTCGGTCGTCACCGATCCCGCCGTGCCGGTGCCGGTCTATGGCGCCGCCGGCTACCGCGTCCTTGGTCCGCGCGCCGTGCGTCTCGACATGCTGGAACGCCTCGGCGACACGATCGAGGCCAAGCGCGGCGCCGACAAGAAACTGCCGCCCTTCGCCATCTCGCCCGACATGCTCTCGCTGCTGGGCTGCTCGGTGGAGGAAATGACCGGCGTGCTCAAGGCGCTGAACTTCAAGGCCGAAGGCGCGAAGTCCGAAACCGGCGCCGACATCCTGCTGTGGCGTCCGCGCCGCCGGCACGAGGGCGAGCGTCCGCAGCATCAGCGCCGTCCGCAACCGGCGGACGGCGAGGCGGCGAACGCGGCGCGGCCTGAAGGCGAACGCCGTCCGCGGCGCGACCGTAATCGCCGCCCTCGCGGGCCCCGCCCCGAAGGCGCAGCGGCGGCCGAAGCCGCACCGGCCGCCCAGGGCGCAGCGCCCGCCGAAGGCCAGCGCCCCGAACGCGGCCCGCGCCCGCCCAAGGGCAAATGGCAGGGCCGCGATCAGCGCGGCGAGCGCGGTAATCGTCCGCCCCAGGGCGGCAAGCCGCCCGAGGCGCACGGCGAAGGCAAGCGCGAGGAGCGCCGCTCGCCGCAGGGCCAGCCTGCGCCGCGCCCGGAACGGCGCGAGAAGCCGATGGACCCCAACTCGCCCTTCGCCATTCTGGCCAAGCTCAAGGGATGAGGCGAAGCCGACCGGACACGCCCCCGGCATGAGCGCGCCCTCCCTGCGGCTCGACAAATGGCTGTGGTGCGCGCGCTTCTACAAGACGCGCGGCCTCGCCGCAGAGCTGTGCGGCGCGGGCCGCATCCGCGTGAACGGCCAGGTGACCGAAAAGGCGCATTACGCCGTCAGGCCGGGCGACGTTCTCACCTTGCCGCAGGGCAGCCGCGTGCGCATCGTGGAGGTCATCGCCCTCGCCGAGCGGCGCGGCGGCGCGCCCGAAGCCGCCCTCCTCTATGCCGAGCGCGAAACCTGACGCCGCCGGGCGCAGCGGCGGGATAATGCGCGCGCGCCCGCCTTCACCGCTTGATCCGGCCCCCGCGCGCCCCTAGGTCCACTCCCATGTTCGACAAGATCAAGGCGATGCTGGCCCAGAGCGGCCTCAGGTCCGGCCCGCACGCCGCCTTCCGCGAGCGCGACATCGCCGTCGCCGCGCTGTTGCTGGAGGCCGCTGAGGCCGACGGGGGGCATGGCGATGACGAGTACGCCATGCTGCGCGCCCTCATCCAGCGCAAGCTCGCCATGACGCCCGAGACGGCGCTGCAGCTGCTCGAGGCGGCGCGCCTGCGCCAGCGCGAGGCGGTCGAGCTCTTCCGTTTCACCGACGCCGCCAAGCGGGCGATGGACGAAACCGAACGCGCCGGTCTCGTTGAAATGCTGTGGGAGGTCGTCTATGCAGACGGCGTTCTCGACCCGTTCGAGGACCGCTTGATCCGCTCCGTCGCCGCGCTGCTGCACGTGCCGGACCGCCTGCGCGCCGAGGCGCGCCAGCGCGTTCTCGCCCGCAGGACCGCCGCCGACCAATAGGGGACGCGCCGAGGGGCGCGGGATACTGTTTCGATGACCTATGTCGTTGCCGACGCCTGCATCAAGTGCAAGTACATGGACTGCATCGAAGTGTGTCCGGTGGACTGCTTCTATGAAGGCGAGAACTTCCTGGTCATCCACCCCGACGAGTGCATCGACTGCGGCGTGTGCGAGCCCGAATGCCCGGTCGAGGCCATCAAGCCCGACACCGAGCCGGGCATGGAGACCTGGCTGGAACTCAACCGGAAATACGCCCAGACCTGGCCCAACATCACCCACAAGGGCGAACCGCCGGCCGACCGCGACGAGTGGGCCAAGGTCACCAATAAGCTCGCCGAGCATTTCAGCCCGGAACCCGGCAAGGGTGGTTAAGCCCTTACCGGGGCTCATTTTTCTATTAAGGAAGCGTTTACGATTGAGGGCCGCGGCGCTCGCCGCGAAGCGCCCGCTGGCTGATTTTAACTATTCAATCAAGGGCTTAACGAAAAAGACCCTTCACAAAACGTCGTTTTGTGCTATATTGGTGACAGATAACGTCACCTGACCGCTCAAGGGTTTCCGGCAACGCCATCCAACGGCGACGCGCCTCGTCGCCGTATTTCTCGCAGATGCGAACGCCCCGCTACCGCGCGCAGGTTGCACGCGGATGGCGGCGCTTACTGCCAGAGCCGGCTTGGTCATCAGGTGAACACAGTTACGCGGTATCCGACCGAAGATCGGGACCGCTGATGACAGAGCGGAGAGCATAATGAGCAAGGCAGCTGTTAAGTCGAAAAAGCCCGCCGTCAAAGCCAAGACTGCGTCCAAGCCGGCCGCGAAGCCCGTCAAGCCCGTGAAGAAAGCAAGTGCCCCTGTGAAAGCTGAAGCGAAGTCCAAGCCGGCTGTGAAGCCGGTCGCCAAGCCTGCCGTTTCCAAGCCCGTCGCCGCCGCTGCGGCCCCTGCCCCCGTCAAGGCGGCCGCGCCCAAGGTCGTCGCCAAGGCGGCCGAGCCCGCGCCGGTGGTCACGCGCCGCGCCGACTTCAAGGTCAACGATCACGTCGTCTATCCCGCGCATGGCGTGGGTCAGATCGTGCGCATCGAGGAGCAGGAAGTCGCCGGCCTCAAGCTCGAACTCTTCGTCATCACCTTCGAGAAGGACAAGATGACGCTGCGCGTTCCCACGCCCAAGGCCAAGGCCATCGGCATGCGCAAGCTTTCGGGCGCCGACACCGTGCTCAGCGCCATGCAGACGCTGCGCGGCCGCGCCCGCATCAAGCGCACCATGTGGTCGCGCCGCGCCCAGGAATACGAGGCGAAGATCAACTCGGGCGACCTCATCTCGATCGCCGAAGTGGTGCGCGACCTGCACCGCGCCGGCGGCCAGCCCGAGCAGAGCTATTCCGAGCGCCAGCTCTACGAGGCGGCCCTCTCGCGCATGGTGCGTGAAGTCGCCGCGGTCGAGCGCATCGACGAGGATTCGGCGATGAAGCGCCTGGAAAGCGCCCTCACCAAAAACGCCGCAGCAGCCGCCGCAGCCCCCGCCGCCGCAGCCTGACGGCCAGCCCAGACTAAACCGAAAGGCCCGGTGCCAACACCGGGCCTTTTGCTTTGGGCGATGCGGCTAGATGGCGACTCCGGAGAGATTCGAACTCCCGACCCGCTGCTTAGGATGCAGCCGCTCTATCCAGCTGAGCTACGGAGTCGCGCTGCGGCGTCTATCGCACGCCCCGGCTTTCGCTCCAAGCGCCAGCCTTCCGCATGCGTCGGCTTTCTCTGGCCGCCCATCGCCCTATGCTGGCCCCACCAGAACAGCAAGACAGGGAAACGCCCATGACCTATGAGACCCTCTCCATCGAGAAAGACGGCGCGATCGACCGCGTCACCCTCAACCGGCCCGACAGCCTCAACGCCCTCAATCCGCAGATGGTCGACGACCTGCTCGACTATTTCGCCGGGCTCTACTGGGACCGCTCCGTCCGCATCGTGACGCTTCAGGGCGCGGGCAAGGCGTTCTGCGCCGGGCTCGATCTCAAGGCGCGCAGCAACGCCGCGCCCGATCAGATCAATTCGCGCGGCCCCGCCGATGGCCTGGTTTCACAGCGCCGCATCAGCGAGATCGTCATGCGCATGCGCCGCTGCCCCCAGCCGATCGTCAGCCTGGTGCACGGACCGGCCTGCGGCGGCGGCTTCGCCCTCGCGCTCGCCTCCGACATCCGCATCGCCGGCCGGTCGGCGCGCATGAACGCCGCCTTCATCCGCATCGGCCTGTCGGCCTGCGACATCGGCGTTTCGTATTTTCTGCCGCGCCTCGTCGGCGTCACCATCGCCAGCGAGCTGATGCTCACCGGGCGCTTCATCAACGCCGAGCGGGCGCTCCGCGTCGGCCTGGTCAGCGAGGTTGTGCCCGACGCCGATCTCAAGGCCGCCGCCCAGCCCTATCTCGACGAGATGCTCACCACCTCGCCGCTCGGGCTGCGCATGACCAAGGAGTGCCTCAATATGAGCGTCGACGCCGGCAGTCTCGAGGCCGCCATCGCCATGGAGGATCGCAACCAGATCCTCTGCGCCCAGACCGAGGACTTCAACGAAGGCGTGCGCGCCTTCCTGCAGAAGCGCGCCCCGGCCTACCAGGACCGCTGATTACTGGATGGGGGCCGACGCCAGCGCCATCGCCCAATACGGCTTGCCGGATTTGGGCGAATACAC